>PMYF01000874.1:0-10551 GCA_003171295.1 Acidobacteriota bacterium
TTCCCGCTCTTTGGCCTGCCCACTGTGATCCTGACGCCCCACCTGGCTTGGTATTCCGAGAACGCGGGCCGGCGCATCCGGGAGCTGATTGTCCTGGAGATTGACCGCTTCCTGGCCGGCCAGCCTCCTCGNNGGATAAGAAGGTGACCTCCGTCACGGGACCGCTGCCCGGTCCCCGTTCGAAAGAGCTATTCACTCGTTGGGCGCGCGTGGAAGCGCAATGCGCGGGGTACCAGGCCCGGGTGGCGTGGGATCACGCTTCCGGGGTGGTGGTGGCCGACGTGGACGGCAATACTTTCATCGATTGGACCTCGGGCGTTCTGGTGACCAACGTTGGGCACTCCCATCCGGACCTGGTCAAGGCCGTGCAAGTGGCGGCAGCCAAGCTTCTGAACAATTACGAGTGCCTGCATCCCTGGCGGGTGATAGCCGCGGAAAAGCTCACCTCCGTCCTGCCGCCGCACCTGGACAAGTGCTTTTTTCTTACTACGGGAAGCGAGGTAGTGGAAGGCGCCATCCGCATCATGAAGCGGAAAACCGGAAAGTTCGAAATCATCAGTTTTTATGGCGGATTCCACGGGCGCACTTCCGCCGCTGCCGGCGCGGGCGGACTGCCGGGCCCCAAGAAGGGTTACGGTCCCACGCTGCCCGGCTCGATCCGCGTGCCTTTCCCGAACTGTTACCGCTGCCCGTTCCACGCGGAGCCAACCACCTGCGATATGCTTTGCCTCGATTACCTGGAAGACGCGGTGCGCGCCACGAGCACGGGCAGTCTGGCAGGGTTGATTGTCGAGCCCTACCAGGGGGCGGCGGGTTTCATCTTCCCGCCCGAAGGCTGGTTGAAACGACTCGAGCAATGGCTGCGGGGCCGGGGGTTGCTTTTCACGCTTGACGAAGTGCAGTCCTCTTTTGGCCGCACGGGCAAGTTCTGGGCCATGGAGTGGGAAGGGCTGGCTCCCGACCTGGTGTCCATCGGCAAAGGGATTGGCAGCGGTGTTCCGGCCTCGGCGATTGCGGCGCGCGGCGAGGTGATTGGAACGCTCGGGGCGGGGGAAATGAGCAGCACCATGGGTGGCAATCCGCTCGCCTGCGCGGCGGTTATCGCCGTGATAGAGATTATGCAGCGCGAGCACCTGGAGGAAAACGCCCTACGCATCGGCAAGCTGATGAAATCACGCCTGCTGGAAATGCAGGAGAAGTCTCCTTACGTGGGCGAGGTGCGGGGCCGGGGTTTGGTCATGGGCGTCGAACTGGTCAAGGATAAGAAAACCAAAGAGCCGGCCCCGGACCTGACCCGCAGACTGATCGACTTGGCGGCAGAGAACGGCCTGCTGATTGGTTCCGTCGGCACTTTCGGCAACGTGATTCGGGTGGCGCCGCCGCTCGTGATCTCCGCAGCCGAAGCCCACGAGAGTCTGGACATCTTCGCAAAGGCACTGTCACTTTTATGATCGAACCCTCCCTATCCGAAATCCACGCTGCCGTTCAGGCCGTCCAGCAGGAGACGGAGCGGTTTTTGTGCGAGCTGATTCGCTTTCCTTCTCTGTCCGGCCAGGAGCAGGGAGCGGTCGATTATGCCGCCGGGCGCTTTGCCGAAGCGGCGGAAGTGGAGCGCATCGCACTCGGGAATTCGCTCCGCAATGACCAGGATTACTCCGACCCCGTGCCCGGGCTGGAGTACGAGGGACGGTCAAACCTGCGCGTGCGCCTGCCCGGGAGCGGCGGCGGGCGCACCCTGCTCTTCAACACCCATCTCGACGTCGTGCCGGCCTCGCAAGCGCAAGCCCATCCCTTCGAACCTCGCGTGGAAGCCCAGCGGGTATATGGGCGCGGAGCCTGCGACGCCAAGGGGCAAGTCGCTGCGATTTACACCGCGCTGGTGGCCGCGCAGCGGCTGGGCTTAAAGCTGCGGGGTGATGTCCTGGCGCACCTGGTGGTGGAAGAAGAGGTGGGTGGCAACGGCACGCTGGCCATGGTCCGGCGCGGCGAGCACGCGGACGGCTGCATCGTGATGGAGCCCACCGACCTCCGGATCCTGTCTTCGGTGCGCGGCGCGGTGTGGTTCCGCCTGACTTGCACGGGCCGGCCCGGCCACAGCGGGCGTGCCGGCGATACGGTCAGCGCACTGAAAATGGCCATCCGCGCCATCGAGATCCTGGAGCAATACCACGCCTGGCTGCTGGCGGCGTCCCGGGGCATTCCGCTCTTCGACCCGTTTCCCAATCCCATGCCGATCACCTTCGGCAAACTCTCGGCGGGGGACTGGCCGGCCACGGCGCCCGCCCGCGCTACCGTCGAGGGCGTGCTCGGCCTCCTCCCGAATAAAACCCGCTACCAGGTGATGGAAGAGATGCGCCAGGCCCTGCTGAAGAGTGGCGATGACTGGTTGCGCGAGCACTTCCAGCTCGAATTCATGTACCGGCACGATGCCCACGTGCTGGACCCGCAGCATCCGCTGGTGACTGGCCTCCAAGCGTCCTGCCGCGACGGCGGGGCCGCCGGCGAGGTCAGCGCCATGACCGCTTCCTGTGATTCCTGGTTCTATAATAACCAGGTTAATATTCCCACGGTGGTGTTCGGCCCGGGTAGCCTGCGTTTTGCCCATACGAACGACGAGCAGATTGGCCTGGATGAAATCGGCACGGCGGCGGCCATCCTGGTGCGCTTCCTCCGGGAATGGTGTGGTTGATCCCCATGATGCTAGCTCTCGTAAAAACTCAAAAAGGACGCGGTTTTATTGAACTCCGGGAGGTTCCCGAGCCCCAACCCGGCCCGGGTGAGGTGCTGATCGCTGTCAAAGCCTGCGGCATCTGCGGCACGGATATCCACGTGTGGCACGACGAATTCCCCTACTGGCCTCCGGTGATTATGGGGCATGAGTTCTCCGGTGAAGTCGTGGAGGCGGGGCCGGAAACCGAGCTCTTCAAAGTTGGCGACCGCGTGGTGGGCGAGCCGCACACGCGCGCTTGCGGCCATTGTTACCTGTGCCGGACCGGGAACATCCAGATCTGCCCCCTGAAGCGCTCGCCAGGCTGGGGCATTGACGGCGCGTTCACCAAGTACCTGAAAATGCCGGAGCGGCTTCTGCATCGAATCCCCGATAGCATGAGCTATGACGTGGCCGCGGTCGTGGAACCGACGGCCAATACGGTTCACGACGTCGTGGAGCGGGCCAAGGTCGCAGCGGGTGACTTCGTCGTCGTTCTCGGGCCGGGGCCCATCGGCCTGCTGGCCGGACTGACGGCCCGTGCCGCCGGCGCCCGGCACGTGGTGGTGGTGGGGACGCCTGCGGACGAGGCCCTCCGCCTGAAGAAAGCCCGGGAGCTGGGATTTGAAACGGTGATCAACGTAGCGCAGGAGAATCCCGTAGATGCGGTCCTCCACCTCACCGGCGGGCTGGGAGCCGATCTGGTTATCGAGTGCAGCGGCGCCCCCGCCGCGATCGCCTCGACGGTGGACTTTATCCGCAAAAAGGGCCGCATCTGCGTGATCGGGTTGACCGGCAAAGACACCATCCCCTTCCCCTGGGATAAGGCCGCGTTCAAGGTGTGCGACGTGCTCTTTAACCTGTCAACCAGCTATACAAGCTGGGATCGCACGATTCACTTGATCGCGTCAGGCCGGCTGCCCGCCGGCGAAGTTATTACCCGCCGGTTGCCCCTGCGGGTTTGGCAGGGCGCCTTCGAGGGCATCGAAGCCCAGCGGGAACTGAAGGTGCTACTGGTTCCGGAGTGAGGTGGACATGACGAACCACGCACAAATAGGATTTGGACTCCTGGGCGCCGGGTTGATAGCTCCCTTTCATGCCAAGGCGATACAGGCGTCGCAGTCCGCCCGCCTGGTGGGCGTAGCGGACCTGGATCGAACGCGCCTGGCGAAGCTCACGGGTGAATTCAACTGCAAAGCCTACGCCGGCCTCGACGCAATGCTCGCCGATCCGGAGGTTCAGGTTGTCAACATCCTAACGCCCAACCACCTGCATACGCAGGCCGTGCTCGCCGCCGCCCGGGCAGGCAGGCACCTCCTGGTGGAGAAGCCCCCGGCGATGTCGCTCGGCGAAGTGGATATGATGCAAGCGGCCTGCCGAGCGGCGGGGGTCAAGATCGGCGTCGTGCTGCAGTGCCGGACGCGCCCTTCCGTCCAGGCCATTCGCACGGCCATGCAGGGGGGGCGTTTTGGCAAAATTTATCAGGCCGATACCATCATGAAATGGTTTCGCCCCGCGGACTACTACCGGATGGACGCCTGGCGCTCGTCGCGCCGCTCCGGGGCCGGCGTGACCATTCAGCAGGCGTTTCACTATATCGATTTGCTGCAGTATCTGATCGGCCCCGTCCAGCGGGTCGAGGCCCACATGACCAACCTCGCTCATCCGGGATTTGCCCTGGAAGACACGGCGCTGGCTTTTGTGACTTACGCGAACGGCGCCCAGGGCGTGGTGCAGGCTTCCACGGCGCTGTGGCCCGGGACGGACATGCGCGTTGAGGTGAACGGCGAAAACGGCACGGCCATTGTGGTCGGCGAGCGCATGGATACGTGGAAGTTCAAGGACGAGAGGCCCGAGGATGAGGCGGTCCGCCGTTTGGGAAGCGCCGCCGCGGCCACCGGGGCGCGGGGCGCGGCCGACCTAGGGTTCGTGGATCACCAGGCCGTCATCGAGGATATGGTCAAGGCGATTGTGGAGAATTCGGAACCGATGATCAGCCTGGCTAGCGTGCGCCCGACGCTCGAGTGGGCCCTGGCCATGTACCTATCCGCCCAGCAACATACGCCCGTCGACTTACCCATCGTGGATGACCAGATAATGTGGTGAGGCTGGAAACAAATCGCGCCGGGCCGATGGTGGTGCAACCAAAGTTCCGGCGGGCGACCGTCATGCCGGAGTTGGCGGTGAGACGATCCGCAGGGCAATCTCCCTGGCGGTGGCTTTCACAACATTTCCCAGCGAGGCGGTTTTCTGGGTAGTGATCCTGCTGGTGGGACCCGAGATACTGATCGCTGCCACAGCAATTCCTTTCTTATCCACAATGGGCGCGGCAATACAGCGGACCCCCAGCATGCTTTCTTCGTTATCCACCGCATAGGCGGACTTGTGGATCGCATTCAGCTCCCGGTTCAACTGTTCCGGAGAAGTGAGCGTGTGCGGTGTGAACGCCTGGAAGCGCAGCGATTTGACGAGCAGTTCACGCTGCTCCGGCGGCAGGAATGCCACGATGGCTTTGCCCAGGGCGGTCCGGTAGAGAACGGCCCTCATGCCCACATTGCTCACCAGGCGAAAATCGTGCGGGCTTTCGAGGCAATCGATATAGACGACCTCGAGACCATCCAGTACCGCAAGGTTGACCGTTTCCTGAGTGACCCGCCAGAGTTCCCAGAGAGCTTCCCGGGCGCGTTCCCGCAGAGGCGCCTGCACGTTGTAATCGCTTCCCAGTCGCAGGAGTTTCGGCCCCAGGCAATACCCTCCTTTGTCGTCCCGACCGAGGTATTTCTCACCCTCCAAATGAGCGAGAAGGCGGCAGGCCGTGCTCTTGTTGATTCCCGCCTGGCTGCTGATCTCCTGGAGCGAGAGGGAGGAGTGAGAATCCTGAAGCAAATCAATGATGTGAAGCGTCTTGGTTAGAACGCCAACCGGTTTGGATTTTCTCGGTCCGCGCATAGGTCACCGTCCCAGGAATTTCAAATGCTATTTTACACTATAAAACCAGCAGGGCAAGGTTTCACGTAAGCCGCCTCTCCGCCCGGCGCTACAACTGAGGTTTTGAGACAGCCCCCAGGGTTGTGATAGGCTGGCATTGTGAAACTCTTGATCCCATCGCCCCCACGACTGGTGCTGCTTTCCGTGGACGGCCTGCGCCCGGACCTCTATCACGCGCCCCATTCCTTGGGCCGCTTCCCGAATCTGAACGCGCTGGAGCAATCCGGCGCGAGTGCTGCGGCGGTGGAGAGCATCTATCCCACCACCACGTACCCGGCGCACGCCACGATTGTGACCGGCCTGCCCCCGCGCGCGCATGGCATCTATAGCCATCTTGCTTCGCTCGATCCTATGGAGAAGGCGCGCCCCTGGTGCTGGTTTGCGCGCGCCTTGCGGGCTCCGGCGCTTTGGGAGGTGGTGCGCGCCAGCGGCCGGCGGAGCGCCGGGGTCAGTTGGCCGGTGAGCGCCGGCGCCTCCATCGACCACAACCTTCCGGAAATCTGGGATCCCGCCGTGCCCGACCCGCACCGCGATTTCGAAACGCCCGCCCGCCACTCGACGCCGGGGCTGTTCGGTGAGGTGGCCAAGGTCCTCGCTCCGATGCTCGGCAAGGCTGATCCTGACCAGATGCGCGGCGAAGCGGCGCTCTACCTGTGGAATCACTACCGGCCGGACCTGCTCCTGGTGCATTTCGTTTACTACGATCAGCAGGCGCACGCTTTCGGGCCGGCGTCGGCAGAGGCGCTCGCGGCATTGGATTCCGTGGACCAGCAGATCGGACGAATCCGCGACGCCATCTCGCACGATGCGGCCACAACGCTCGTTGTGCTGTCCGATCACGGCTTTGTGCCGGTGGAGAAGGAAGCGGCCCCTCTGGCAGTATTCGCGGAACAGGGACTGTTCGCGCGCGGCGCCGACGGCTCGCTGGCATTGCGGCGTCTGGGAGCGGTGGCTGCCGGTGGTTCGTTCGCCGTTTACTGGCTGGAAAAGCCCTCGCCCGACGATCGCCATCGGCTGGAAGCCGCCGTGGAACAATTGCTCACGACGGGAGCCGTGCAGGAGGTCGTGGGTCGGCAACAACTTGAAACCCTCCGGGCCGACCCGGATGCGGAGCTGATGCTCGATGCCGCGCCGGGATTCTATTTCTCTGAGCGCATGGACGGCCCGCCCGTGCGCGCCACGCTGAAGGATCGCGGCACCCACGGCCACCTGCCCACCCGCGCGGGCCTGGAAGCGGCGTTCCTGGCCGAAGGGCGAGAAGTTGCCGCGGGAAAAAATCTCGGGCGAGTTTCGCTGCGGCAGATCGCTCCCACCCTGGCACGCCTGATGCATCTGCCTGCCGATATCCTGGCCCCGGATGAGACACCCCTCGCCTTGGGGTGAAGCACGTGGTTTGACCGGTCAGCCGTTTCACCGGATTGTAACGTGGTAACCTCCCGGCGCTGCTAAAATAGAAGGGTTTAAGCGCGAGTTGGTGACTCAGGCAATACGGGCTAGGGCTTCTTTTCCGCGCTGCCTGTGGCGGGTGGGGTTTTCTTCCGCTCGCGCGCCCAACCTTCCTTGGTCACTTGCCGGGCGCGCCCGAGGGCGAGCGATTCGGGCGGCACGTCTTCGGTAATCGTCGAGCCCGCGGCGGTAAAGGAACCTTTGCCGATACGCACCGGCGCCACCAGCATGTTGCCGCTGCCGATGAAGACTCCGTCCTCAATCGTGGTGGGGTGCTTTTTCTCGCCGTCGTAGTTGCAGGTGATGGTGCCGGCGCCGATGTTCGAGTGCGCGCCGACGGTTGCGTCTCCCAGATAGGTCAGGTGCAGCACCTTCGTACCTTTTCCGATTTTCGATTTCTTTACTTCCACGAAATTGCCGAGGCGGGCGGCGGCCCCGATCTCCGCGCCGTCCCGCAGATGCGCGAAAGGGCCGATCGTCGCACCCGCGCCGACTTCGCAGCTCGTGATGACGCAGCAGGGACGCACGGTGACGCCGTCCCCTAGAAGCGAGTCGGTAATCGTCGAGTACGGTTCCAGGCGGCAGCCCTCGCCCACACGGGTGTGGCCACACAAGCTCACGCCCGGCTCAATGATGGTGTCGGGGCCGATTTCCACATCGGCATCGATATACGTCGCCTCGGGGTTCGTAATCGTCACGCCCGCCTTCATCATGGTCACGGCCTTGCACAGGCGCAAGGTTTTTTCTACCTCAGCCAGTTGCTCACGGTCGTTGATGCCCCAGGCCTCCCCGGCCGGGACCTCGAACGCCGCCGCCTTCAAACCGTGGCGATTGAAGATTTCGACTAGATCGGTGAGGAGGTATTCGTTCTGGGCGTTCTGGCGCGAAAGCTCGCCCAAGTGCTCAAGCAGCGGACGGCGCGAAAAGCACAGGATGCCCGTATTGATCTCGCAGATCTTCTTCTGCGCCGGACTCGCCACTGTTTCTTCGACGATGGCGCGCACCCTCTTGCCGGAGCGCACAATGCGCCCGTAGCCCGTGGGGGGGTCGAGCCGCGTGGTGAGTATGGTGCACGCGGCGCGTTCCTTCCGGTGCGTCGAAACCAGCGCGCTCAGCGTTTCCGGTTTCAGCATCGGTGCGTCGCCGACGAGGGCCACCAGGACGTCGCTTGGGCAGCGCTCCAGTTCGGGACGCGACACGATCAGCGCGTGGCCCGTACCCATTTGCTCGGCTTGCACGATGAATTCCAGGCCCGGCCGCGCAAAGGCTTTCCGCATCTCGGCCGCCTGGTATCCGACAATCATGTAGATCCGTTCGGGCGAGGCCGCCGCGGCCGTGCGCAAAACGTACTCACCCAGCAGGCGCCCGGCGAGTGCGTGCAGCAACTTGGGACGATCGGACTTGAAACGTGTCGCCTTGCCCCCGGCAAGAATTAGAACGGAAAAACCTACCTCGGCCATGTGTGACTCCGGGACGGAATTGGGACCTCGCAGCCTGAAGACTGAAATTCGCGGTACCTTCGATTTCTTGCCTCCCTGGCTGCGGACCGCGCGCTGCGCTCCAGGCATTCTAAGCGGTGTGGGCAGATAAAAGCAAAAGACAGGATCCCGCGGGCCGCGAGGTTTGTGATGAGCACAAGATCCGAACGTCGGGAATGGTAAGATGTCTCGGCGCGTGAGGGGATGCCAGATGGCGCTTTTCTATTTTCTTCGGCACGGCGAAACCGCGTGGAATGCAGAGGGCCGGCTGTGCGGACGCACGGATGTTCCGCTCTCCGCGACCGGCCAGCGACAGGCGCGACTGCTCGCCCAGCGGCTGAAATCGACTCCGGTCGAAGCTCTTTACTCCAGCCCTCTGGGGCGCACGCGAGAGACCGCGCGCCTGATCGGCGAGGCCACGGGGCGCGAGCCCGAAGTGGATGATCGCTTAGTGGAGCTGAACTACGGGGCGTGGGAAGGGAAGACCTTCGAGGAAATTAGGCGCACGGACCCTCCGACCTATTGTGCCTGGCAGTCCGATCCCGGCCGCACGGCGCCCCCCGGCGGAGAAAGCGGGGAGCAGCTCATCCGGCGGGTCACACCCTTTCTGGATGCCATCGTCTCACGCCACACCCATGGCAACGTGGTTGTGGTCTGCCACAAAACCGTTTGCCGCCTGGTGGTCTGCCACGTTCTAGGTTTGCCACTGTCCGAGTACCGCCGGCGGTTGGTCATGGAAAATGCTGCACTGAATATCCTCCAGCCTTGGGAAGGGGGCTGGCGGTTGGTGCGATTGAACGATACTTCGCACCTTTCCACGCCTCATGCTGATCCTTGCCCCTCCGCTGGGGACTTCTAGTGTGGTGTCTCCGAACTACGTCGACAATCCGCCTAGGGTAGCGCCGGCATCTTGCCGGCAGAACGCCGCCGGGACGGCGGCGCTACACTATCCACCTGCCCCTCCTGGACGGCAGGCCTCGCTTTCCTCAGGGCATGGCGCCTGAGCAGAAGGTGGGGGCAGCTGTCCCGATTTCCCCTCGACGGAGGGAGCCAGTCTTCGTACAATGGTTCATCCATGATGGCAGCGAAGTTCACCCCAACGAAGCTGGTTCAATACGTTCTTCTCCTGAGCGCCCTCGCCGTCCTGGGTTTTCTCCCGAGTTGTCATCGGAAGGCTGCGACGCGTCCCGTGACGAAGCAGGTGATCGTGCTGGGGTTTGACGGGGCTGACCCGAAGCTGGCTAGCCGGTGGATGGCGGAGGGCAAGCTGCCGAACTTAGCGCGGCTCGCACACGAGGGCACGTTCAAGCCGCTCGAGACGACGAACCCGCCGGAGTCGCCGGTGGCGTGGGCGTCATTCGCGACGGGGCTCAATCCGGGCGGCACCGGGATCTTCGATTTCCTGAAGCGCGATCCGCAGACGTACTTGCCGGAAATAGCCCTGGTCTCGCGCGAGAAGGGTAAATTCCTCTGGGGTGTGATCCCCACGAAGCTGCCCAAGGTGACGAACCTGCGCGGCGGTGTGTCCTTTTACCAGGCTGTGGCGGAGGCGGGCTACAAGACCACGGCCATCCGCATGCCGCTGGAGTTCCCGCCCTCGACAATTCCGGGAGGGAAGCTCTGGGCGGGCTTGGGTGTCCCGGACCTGCGCGGGACCTGGGGAACGTTCTTCTATTTCAGCTCCGACCTGACGCAATGGGACGTGGGCGACACGGAATTCGGCGGCAAGCTGGTGCGGCTGGAGCTGACCGGCAACCATGCGGCGAGCACGGTGGAGGGCCCGGCCGATCCCACCCAGGAGAAGTTCGAGCGCATCTCGATTCCCATCAATTTCACGGTCTCCCCGGACGGTAAAGCCGTGACCGTTGAACTGGCCGGGCAGACGGCAACGCTCGCGGAAGGGCAATGGAGCGACTGGTTCCACGCCAAGTT
>PMYF01000874.1:10595-17202 GCA_003171295.1 Acidobacteriota bacterium
GAAAAAGCACGGCCTCATGAAGACCCTCGGTTGGTGGCACGACACCTGGGCGCTCAACGAGGAGCGCATCGACGAAGGCGTGTTCCTGGAAGATTGCTTCCGCACCATGCAGCAGGAGCGCGAGGTCCTGCTGGATGAGCTGAAGAGCGATCCGCCCAGTTTGCTGGTGTCGGTCTTCACCGCGACCGACAGTGTCAGCCATATGTTCTTCCGCCTGCTGGATCCCACTCATCCGCGCTACGACGCGGAATTGGCCCGGAAGTACGGGGACGCCATCGAGCGGACCTATGTCAAGATGGATGAGATTGTGGGCGATGTGATGCGGACCATGCGGCCGGATGCCACGTTGATCATCGTCTCCGACCACGGCTTCCATTCCTGGCGCAAGGGCTTCAATACCAACACGTGGCTGGTCCAGAATGGTTTCATGACGCTCAAGAATCCCGGAGCGGAAGAGAAGCAATACAACCTGGACCAACTCTTCGGCCAGGGAAGTTTCTTCCCCAACACCGATTGGACACACACCCAGGCCTATGCACTGGGTTTGGGGCAAGTGTATCTGAACCTGCGGGGACGCGAGAAATACGGGATCGTCGAGCCGGGACCGGAGGCGGAGCGGATTCTGAAAGCCCTCCATGACCAGATCCTGACCGTGGAGGACCCGGACACGCATCAGCCGGTGATTCAGAATGCCTATCTTGGCAAGGAGATCTTCCACGGCGCCCGCATGGCCGAGGCTCCCGATTTGGAGATTGATTTCCGCGATGGCTACCGTACCTCCTGGCAGACTTCGCTCGGAGCCGTTCCCTCCGGCATTGTGGTGGCCAACCTGAAGAAGTGGAGCGGCGACCACTGCGCCTCCGACCCGAGTGATACTCAGGGAATCTTCTTCTCAAATCGCCAATTCGCTCCCGCCCAACCCTCAATCTTGGACATCGCGCCGACCGTCTTGAACCTGCTTAGCGTGGGGCCGCCCGCCCCGCTGGATGGAAAAGCTCTGGCGCTCGCTTTGGACAGTTCGTCACATCCCTAAATCGAACTCTTTTCCGCGCCTGCAAGTGAATACAAATAAGCGGATATTTCCTACCATATTCCATATTACAACTTGAATTAGCCTGAATTAAGCCTAGATTTGTCCTTGTTTTCAGTTGGTTATAATCCTAGTGAGTTTGGCCGCAAGTTTGCGGGAAAAGAGGATTGTTCGGCAGGCGCTGAACTTGTCATTATTGTCCATATCCCAGGAAAGACCGTCCCTCAATTTCATGTGTTTTGTAGGGTCATTTTCTTGGAATCTGAGGAAACTCAACTATCTTTAGATCAGGAGGCAGTATGCGTATCCACCCGGTCGTGAAAGCGCTGATTCTGGGTGTCGTGATGTGCTTGTTTGTGTTCGACTCAGCTAAAGCGGACGACGTCTACGGCAGAATCCGCGGTACGATTACAGATCCCAGTGGCGCAGTCATACCCAACGTAACGGTAAAGGTGTTCAATCCCGCCACCGGAATCTCGCGAGCGGCCGCCGCAAACGCCGAAGGCCTTTACGAGTTTGTGAATCTCCCGGCGCCAGCAACTTACAGTGTGTCAATTGAGCAGTCCGGGTTCAAACACTATGAGGTAACCGCGATCCATCTGGCCCTGAATCAGATTTACGTGCTGGACGTTCAATTGGAACTCGGCACGCCTACCCAACGGGTCACGGTCGAGGCCGCGCCTGCCCAAGTGGAAAGCACCAGTATTCAGCTCGGTGCAAACCTTACGGGGAGTTATATCGTCGACCTTCCGCTCAATGGCCGCAACTGGGTCGATCTCCAGACGACCCTGCCGGGCGTGGTGGCATCCGTTGACTTCGCGCATAACTTTTCCACGAGCGGCTCCCGCTCTCAGGACAACGGCTTCCTGGTTAACGGCACAGATGCGCAGGACCTCGCCTTGAACACTCCTCTGGTCATTCCCAGCCCCGATGCGATCGCCGAAGTCAGCATGATCACCAATACGATCAATCCTGAATATGGACGGAATGGCGGGGCGATCATGAATGCGGTGACGAAATCTGGGGGGAACAAATTCCACGGAGACGCTCTGGAGTTTTATCGCGACCCCTTCCTGAACGCGCGCAACTACTTCCAGCCCGCGCCTGCCCAGTTCCACCAGAACCAGTTCGGCGGCACCGTCGGCGGGCCCATCTGGAAGAACCACACGTTCTTCTTCTTCTCCTATCAAGGCACCCGGAACCGCGCACCGCAGGTCGCCAGCCGTGGCATCGCGGGCCCTACAAGCCCAGTATTCACAGGTGATCAGCGCAGCGGAGTTTTCCCCGACCTCGCCACTTCGGGCGGCAGTTCTCCTTTCCCGCTGCTCGGTGAGGATGGCACGACCCATCCGGCAGGGACGCCTTACTCGACGGTCTTCCCGACCGGGACCATTCCCGCGGCTGACCTCAATCCGGTTGCGGTCAACATGATGAAGACCTATATGCCCTCCGCCAACCTGAATGGGGACACCTTTAGCTGGAATCCCATCTCGACCAACAAGTTTAATCAATACATGACCCGCATTGACCACACCTTTAACTCCAGGGATTCGATCGCTGGATACTGGTTCATCGAACAGCAGGCGAGTGTAGACGACGAGTCCTTTTATGGGGGCGCCTATCCTGGGTTCGCCGAACAACAGACCGAGCGCATCCAGAACATGAATCTGACCTGGAACCACACCTTTGGCGCGAGCATGATTAACGATGCGCGCATTGGATACAACCGGTTCGGGTACAATACGGTGAACCCCGTGAAAGCGGTTCTGCCTGCCAGCCTGGGCTTTACGGGGATCATCCCACAGAATCCCGCCGGTGCTGGGGCTCCTTGCATTGACATGGTCAGCTTTGAGTCACCCACTGCGGGTTGCGCAATGGGTTTCAGCTATAACGGCCCGCAGCCCAGAATCGATCAGACCTATCACGTTACGGATAATTTCACCTGGATACACGGGACTCACACGATCAAGCTGGGGTTCGACATGCGCCGCGCCCAGGTTTGGAACCCCTTCAACTTCATTAACAACGGATACTTTCAATTCTACGGGGTGGGTACTTACAGCACGGGGGATGGCGGAGCTGACTTTCTGCTGGGGATTCCCGACTATTATCAGCAAAGCAGTGGCGGCGTCATTGATGCCAGAGTGCAGGAGTATTATGCGTACTTCCAGGATCAATGGAAAGTCCGCTCAAATTTGACCATCACGTATGGGATGGGGTGGCAAGACAATACTCCCCAGAATGACATTTACAATGGCGGCGTCGCCATCAATGCGTTCCGGCCCGGCGTACAATCCACGGTCTATCCGACGGCGCCCGCGGGGCTCCTGTTTCCCGGAGATGCTGGCATCTCGACTTCTTCCTACGGAAGCCCGCTTACCCATTTTGGTCCCCGCCTAGGCTTTGCCTGGAGCCCGGACCAGGCGCGGAAGTGGAGTATCCGAGGGGGCTTTGGGATTTACTACAACCAGATCGAGGAAGAGATCACACTCCAAAACCTGCAATCGCCTCCTTTCTCCTTGTCTGACTATGGTATCGGGGACGTGTTCGGGGCACCCGCTTTCGCTACGCCCTTTACCGACATCGTGACGGGTAACTCGATTCCTAACAAATACCCCTTCACGCCACCGAAGACTGGAGACAAGACGGTTGATTTCGGCTTCTTCGAGCCCATGATCTTGAAGGTTTTCGACCCCAACTTTACTACCCCCAGAGCCTCCAACTATAACTTCACGGTTCAGCACGAACTGCCCGCTGCCACGATCTTCCAGATCGGCTATGTGGGGCACCAGGGGCGACATCTGTCGCAACGTTACGAACTGAACCCGCCAGGACAGGCGCCGGGAGTTAACCCCGTGTGCGCGGCTGATCCCGGTTGCAATTTCACAAACATCGGCTCCACAGAACCTGGGACTTTCCGTTACGACCCGACCGTATTCGCCTCGGTTGGCGTGCAGGCTACGGATGCAAACTCCAATTACAACGCGTTACAGGTAGCAGTGACAAAAAAGACGACGCATGGGCTTGACTTTCAGTCGAGCTATACCTGGTCCCACTCTCTTGACACGACCTCCAGCCTTGAGAACGCCGGCCGCGGCAGCTCGGCGCCCAACCCCTGGAACCTGCATGCAACTTACGGCGACTCTGGTTACGACGCCCGCCAACGGTTCGTCATCAGCTACGGCTATGCGATTCCTTCCATCCGGCATTTCGATTCATTCCGTGGTGTTCCAAGCCGCTTGGTGGAGGGATGGAGAATGGCGGGCACAACCACGTTTCAAACCGGCTTCCCCATTGGTCTCTTTGACAGTTCTTACGCATCACGCACCTGCTGGCAATACACCAGCTACGGTTGCTCGGAGCGGCCGAATTTGGTTGGCAGTGTACAGACCTTGAACCCGCGGACTGCCAATTGGACGAACTCCACTCACGGCCCGTCCAGCAGGGTACGCACAACATACTGGTTCAACCCCAATTCCTTTGCCCCCGAGGCACGGGGAGTCATCGGAAGCTCGGGAGAGAACTTCTTCCACGGCCCGGGCCTTGATAACTGGACCCTCGGTATGTACAAGGATACCAAGATTTCGGAGACCACCAAGGTCGAACTGCGCTTTGAATTCTTCAACATCTTCAATCACACGCAGTTCAGTACCGTGGGGGGTGACATCAATTCCAGCACCTTTGGACGTGCTACCAACGCTCGTGACCCCCGCATCGTCCAACTGGCCGCGAAGTTCTACTTCTAGCTCGCTCGAAAAGTCGAGTGCACCAAGGGCGTCTGCTGCGGCGGGCGCCCTTGCTTTTTGCGCCCCCTAACCAGTCTCGCGTACTCTGGGAAGTGTTTCCGAGATTCCAAAAACGTCCACCGCCGGGAGAGCGCTTACCTGCCGCGTACAGTTTCTTACTCGGAGGGCAGGAAGACCGCGGCCGCGCCGCAAACTCCGACGTCCTTCTGCAGCTTGGCGGGCAGTACGGGCGTCTCGGCCGCGAAGCGGTTGATGGTATATTGGGGTATAGTCTCCTTGATCTTATTGAATAGGGATTTACCAATTTGAGAAACGCCGCCGCCAATCACGATGGCGTCAGGGTCGAAGAGCGTGATCATGCCGGCCAGCCATACGCCCAGGTAGAAACCGGTTTCATCCAGGATGGACTTGGCCACGGGGTCGCCCCCGAAGGCTGCCTGCTGGATCATGAGCGGCGAAATCTGCTCCAGGTGCCCGTGCGTCAGGTCGCGCAAGGCGCTGGGCAGTTCGTGTTCCTGTTCCAGCCGCACGCGCGCCCGCCGGGCTATGGCAGGGCCGGCCGCCAGCGCTTCAATGCAGCCGTAAGTCCCGCACCCGCAACGGTAGGGGCTGCGGTAGTCGATGGAGACGTGGCCGCCCTCGCCCGCGATCCCGTTCTTGCCATGATAAATCTTCCGGTTGATGATGATCCCGGTTCCAATACCGGTACTGACGGTCACATAGAAAACGTCCCGGAAGCCCACGGCGGCGCCAAACAAAGCTTCCGCCAGGCCGGCGGCGTTGGCGTCATTTTCCACCTTGGCGGGCAGGCCGAATTTCTTCTCGAGCATCTTGGCCAGTTCGATATTACGCCAGCCGGGCAGATTCGGGGGATTGATCACCACCCCCGTCTTGGGATTGAGCGGCCCGGGCGCGCAGATACCGATGCCGCAAAGGTTCTGTTTACCTCCCGCCCCGCGAATCAACCGCTCAATCAAGTTAACGATCTGGGCGTAGCTCTTCGCGAACCCTTTGTCGGCGTTGGTGGGAACGACCTGAGACTCCATCAGCCGTCCCTTCAGAGTGACCAGCCCTCCTGCCACTTTTGTCCCGCCCACATCAATGCCGATAATCAATTGCCCCATAAGCTATGGTCCCCTTTCCCTAAGGCCTGGTTCCGGAATGACCCCTTCCGACCGGCGTATCTTCCGAGTTCAGATGCGGTGCCCAGCCCCATGGGACGCGCGTCCCCGAAGCGGCAGAGTATAGCGCAAGGGGTGGGGTTTCTGGAAATGAGTAATTAAAGGCGCGCCGGTCTCCGGCCACGCGGGCTTGCCTCCCAGACCGAACGTGGGCGCAGTTACGGGAAATGGGTAGTGTCCTAATTTGGCGGAGTGAATTTTAAGATAGGGGGTCGGACCTTCAGGTCCGACAATAGCCAAACCTTCAAGCGGGGCCTTTAGGCCCTGAAGCTTCAGGGGCTTAAAGCCCCCGACTGCCTGCGGCCCGATTATGTCGGAGCTAAAGCTCCGCCCCCCTTCACAACTCCCTCAAGGGCAGCTTTTCAAATTAGGACACTACCGGGAAATGTAATGGCGTGCTTGACGCGTCTTCCGCGCTTCTCTAAGATGACGAGGAGAGACCAACCCCGCAAGTAAAGGCTGCCTATGCCCCGAGGTCGCGCCGCACGGTTGATCACGGACCCCCCTAGCGAGGTGGTGATTCCAGACAAGCTCTATTTCCGCATTGGAGAGGTCAGCGAGCTGACCCGGACCAAGGCCTATGTACTGCGCTATTGGGAGACGGAATTCCCGATGCTGCGGCCGGCCAAGAGCAAGTCCGGGCACCGGCT
>PMYF01000870.1 GCA_003171295.1 Acidobacteriota bacterium
CCCCTGCTGATCTATTTCGTGATGATGTTCCTCGTGTCCTTTTACATGGGCAAGAAGCTGGGCGCTGACTATTCCAAGACCGCCACGCTTTCCTTTACCGCGGCGAGCAATAACTTTGAGCTGGCCATCGCGGTCGCTGTAGCCGTTTTCGGAATTCACTCGGGCGCCGCCTTTGCGGCCGTCATTGGGCCGCTGGTCGAGGTCCCGGTATTAATGGGACTGGTGGGAGTCTCTCTCCGTTTTCAGCGCCGCTATTTCCCGGCGCCGCCGGAGCATAAGGACGCAGTTCAATTCGCGCCTGGCTGATGAACCCGCCTTGTGGGTGATTCTTCCCGGAGGCAGGCCAACGGCCAGTTTGCGGAATAGTGAGGGGGACCCATGATTAAGCCCAAGGTGTTGTTTGTTTGCACGCAGAACTCTTGCCGCAGTCAGATGGCGGAAGGCTTGCTCCGGCACGACGCCCGAGACTTGTTCGAGGTCTTTAGCGCCGGCACGAAACCGAGCCAGGTGCGCCCTGAAGCCATCGCGATGATGCGGGAGCTTGGCATTGACATCTCCGGCCACCGCTCCAAGTCAGTTGAGGAATTTACGGGCCAGCACTTCGACTACGTGATCACGGTTTGCGACAACGCCCAGGAGAGTTGCCCTGTCTTCCCTGCCTTGACGACGCGCATCCATTGGAGCATTGAAGATCCCGCGACGGTCGAGGGTTCAGAGGCGCAGAGATTCGAAGCCTTCCGCCGTATTCGCGATGAACTGCGCAGACGCGTGCGGGACTTCATCCAGAGGTGAACCTGGGGGCCAGCCTTCGCTTTGTAATCCCTAGAACGCCAGCTTCAAGCCAAATTGCAGTATGCGCGGGCTTCCTGCCGAGGTGATGCGCCCGAACACTTCCGAGCCATCGGTAATATTGTTGTCCGGCAGAGCGAAGTTCACGTTGTTAAAGAAGTTGAAAAACTCAGCGCGGAACTGCACAGACAGCTTTTCGTTGACCTTCGTGTTCTTGATGGCCGCCACATCGGCGTTGAAGGAGCGCGGACCGCGCAGGATGTTCTTGCCGGAATTGCCGAAGGTTCCAACCGCGTTGGGCTGGAAGAAGCTGGTATCAAACCACTGCATCGTCATGTCGTTGTGAGATTTGCCGTAAGCCACGCTGGGTGTGCCGGACTTGGCAAAGTCGACGCGGTCACGGAAAACGGCGCTGTAGGAATTGTCGTCACCGGGGTCGCGCACCGAGAAGGGGAAGCCACTATGCCAATAAGCGAGCGAAGTGATCTCCCAGCCGTTCGCGAGGCCGCCGGCGATACCTTTCCAGTGCGATTGGGGCACCTGCCAGACACTCGAGAACTTGAAGCTGTGGTGCAGGTCTTCGTCGGAAAGGCCGTAGTCGAAGTGCCGGTTGAAAGGATTACTCCACCCGTAATCATCAATGCCTTTCCCCCAAGTGTAGTTGGATATAAGCGAAAGGCCGTGACTCAGGCGCTTTTCCACAGACAGTTGCAGGGCCTCGTAATGCGAGTTGTTCGATGAGGAGATGAACCCCACCGTGGCAAATTGCGGATAGAGCCGGCGATCCTGGGTGTTCTGGAAATCGTGCGTAGACAGGGGATTGCCCTCCGTATCGGTGCCGGGCACATAACGCGCGGGGTTGAGCTCGCGCAGAGGTTTCTGGTCGCTGGTACCGTAAAGATACGTACCCTTGTTACCGACATAGCCTGCGCGTGCCACCCAGCTGTTGCCGAATTGCCGCTCGAGAGTCAGGTTCCAGGCATAAATCGTGGTGGCGTGGTAATCGTGCTGGAAGACGGCGTAAATGGCGCCCGGCAAGGTAAAAGTGGAGTCTGTCCCGGGAATGCGAGGCGCATAATCCTGCGGGAAGGGATTGGTCACGCCGGCGCTTCCGTAAGGATCCTGGAAGTCCACATTATTGAAGACGAATTGTGGCGAAAACGGCGCCGCGTCCACGAAGGTGTTGTAGCCGACGGTCTCGGGCGCAGCATAGTAAACGCCCACGCCGCCCCGCAGGCTGGTTTTCCCATCCGGTGTCAGGCGCGAGGCAAAACCCAGGCGGGGCGCGAAATTGCCGAGATTGCTCTCAGAGCCGGGGCGCGGGCAACCGGCATCGTGCTGGTCACCGCCGAAGGTCATACCCAGAGGCGCGTTGGGAAAGCGCGTGGATTGAACCCCGGGCTGGAAGCACACGACACGACCTTTCTCCTCAAGATAAGGGAAGTAAGGATCCCAACGGAGGCCCATGTTGAGCGTCAGCCGGGAGCTCATGCGGTAATTGTCCTGGACGTACACGCCGAGTTTGGTGCCGTGCAGGTCCTTGAATTCGCCACCCCCCTGTTGGAAAAAGGAAAGTCTTCCGAGAAGAAAGTCCACCATGTTGTCGCCGGAATAACTTCCGCCAAACTCCGTCGAGGGAGATTGCAGGAAAGCATTGCGCACGTGGTTCTTCAACCGAACCACTTCGCCACCCATATGGATCTCATGCGTCCCCCGGCTAAGCGTGAGGTTTTCGCGGAAAGTGTAATCACCCCGGTCGAAATCCCCGTTGTGATTGGTGGAGACCACGAAATACCCGTCCACGCTCATGTATATTTCGGGTGGAGTCTGGGAGGCGACTTTCATCCCGGCGTCAGGAAACCCGAAGCTTGCCCCCGATAGGGAACCACCGGTTTCGAGCGACCAGCCGAACCAGGTGTTAAAGAGCAAGGCCGGAGAGTAAGAATACGTATGGTTGAGGGAAAAATTCTGCACGCGGACGTGATTACCGTTGCCATCTGAAGCCAGCACGTTGATCTTGTTAAACTGTGGTGGCTGGTCGAAGAATGTGTAGAAGTAGCGGCCGCTCAGTTGATTCTTGCCCCGGTTGTAGTCAACTTTTCCCATGGTCTCGTCTTCATTCTGGACGGCGCGCGGTCCGACGTAGGTCAGTTCATGGCCTGGACCATTGGGCGTCGGGATGTTCTGTAGAAAATACTGGGACACCGGGCTGAAACTTGTGGTGGGAATCTGATTGTTCAAGAAGGGCGTGCCCGTGACCGGATCTGCAAGCTGGGTTCCTCCCTCGCTGGTGCACAGGCCGTTCGTGCCGAAACCGCCCGGGCAATAGTCTGAAAAGTCCCCGGTGCGCTCGGCAGAGGTCGGCACAAAGGCTACATTGCCTTCGGGGGCGGTGCGGATTCGGGTGCCCTGGTAGGTCCCGAAAAAGAACAGCTTGTCCTTTCGAATCGGCCCGCCGAGGCTGGCGCCGAATTGGTTGCGCTTGAGTAAGTCATGTTCGGGAGCGAAGAAATTGCGCGCGTTGAGGGAACCGTTGCGAAGGAATTCGAACGCGGACCCATGCAGGCGATTCGTGCCCGACTTGGTGATGATGTTGATCGCGCCGGCAGCAGCATTGCCATATTCAGCGGAGAGATTATCAGACTCGAGATTGAATTCCTGGATGGCGTCCGGATTGGGAAAGGGCAGATTGGTGTTGATGTATGAATCGTTGTGCCCCGCGCCATCGAGCTGATAGTTCACGGCGTTGGGGCCGATACCATTCACATTGGCGCGTTGCTCGCCGGGGTGGACGCCGCCTTCGCAGTTGACGTCGCAATAGGTGCCGAAGCTTGTGATGTTCACTGTTCCGGGCGCCAGGAAAACCAGCGACTGGGCGCGGCGGCCGTCGAGCGGCAAGTCCAGGATACGCTTCTGATCAATCAGTTGGCCGACCGTGGCTTCGCGCGTCGTGACCAGTTCAGCCGCGGCGGAAAC
This sequence comes from Acidobacteriota bacterium, assembly GCA_003171295.1. GTDB lineage: Bacteria > Acidobacteriota > Terriglobia > UBA7540 > UBA7540 > Bog-366. The sequence continues at coordinate 3,766 of PMYF01000870.1, forward strand.
CGTGATCTGCTCCGCCGCCTTGCCCACCCGCAGCGTCACACTCACGCTGGCGGCCTGATTGAGCGTCAACGTGATGCCTTCCTGCACATAAGTCGAGAATCCGGCTTTCTCGACGGTGAGGGTGTAGTTCCCAACCGTCAAGCCCGGGAAAACGAAGGTGCCATCTGCGGCCGTGGCAACCGCCTTGGTCATGCCTGTGTCAATGCTGCGGACGGTCACCTTGGCATCCGGGACCGAGGCGCCGGATTGGTCAACTACTGTCCCCCCGAGACTGGCCGTTGTGTACTGGCCGAATGCGGGGACTCCTGCTGCGATGCAAATCGCAAGAGAAGCCAGCAGCAAAAGTTGCGATGCGGAAATGGGATGAGACCGGCGAGGCATAGAATCCTCCTCTGACATGAACTGACCTGACTTGGCGTCCAAAGACGGACCATCTTTATCACCTTGCCGTTGATTTGCGCAACAAAGTGATGAGACAGGTAATGTTCACTATGTCCTTCACCTTAACAGGGTGCTCTTATCCGAGACCCGGTCGTTTGTCGAGTCTGTATTTACGCCATATTCACACCATATCTATATTCGCACCAGCAAAATCTTGAAGCGGATGAGCTGCGGTCATCATTGCCAGACGCTCGCCCCGCTTCCCAACCCCTCGCAGGTCGCTAACCTCAAAGCCCCGGCCCTGCGCTTGGCGGAATCGGCGGGCGGCCTTCACCCGTCGTCCTAAATCTCTCAGGCCTCTCCCTTGGCGTAGAAGGCCCGCCGGGGTAGGAGAGGGGGTCTCGATTGGTTGCGGCGGGTGAGGGGTTACTTCCCGCAGCCTGCAGGGTGGGCAGGGGTTTTTACGCTTGGTCCGGTATCCCCAGGAAACTGCGCATCTCGCTTTCCAAGGAGGGAATTGTTATCACGCAGTTGCCGCCGTAGATACTCGCCTTCCCATCGAAGTTAAAGAAGCGTGCGCCGGCTTCCTCGGCGAGTATCTTGAGCGGCGCCAAGTCCCAGGCTTTCGCCTCGAGCTCGATCCACGCGTCGGCGCGGCCGGAGACCACGCTCATCGCGTCCATGCAACCGCCCATGCTGCGCACGGCCCAGAACTTAGACATCCAGGGAATCAGACGGTCGGCGAATTCGCGCCCGGCCAAGCGGGTAAATGCGGTCAGGCAGAGCAGCGCCTGGTCGATCGTCTTCGCTTGGGCGGCGTGGACGCGCCTGCCGTTACGAAACGTACCCATGCCCACGGCCGCGGAATAGAGCTCTCCCAGCGGCGCCAGGTGACATGCGCCCACCACCACTTCGCCCTCGGCCTC
>PMYF01000717.1 GCA_003171295.1 Acidobacteriota bacterium
CTATTCTAGCGCCTATGCCCCCACATCCCCCCTCCCCTACAGGCTCTTAACCCTCGACTGGTCTACGACCTGCACCTTGGCCAATGTGCAGCTGACGGCAGGCTTAGATTCGTGGGATAAATCCGAGTCATAGGATGGTTGCAGGCGCGATGGCGCAATACCTGTCCGCTGGCGTGACACTTCTACCTTAGTCGGACACAAAACACCCTCAAACGAGGAGGAGAGGATTAGCCTCTCTTCAAGTATTTGAAATCAATAGCCTTATATGAATCTGACGCCAACTTTTGGCGAGGTTCGTGCAACCCGTCTCACTGATCGAGAATTCACTGCGGGGGGTGTTATGGATTCGAGTCGTTGGCAGAAGAGTGGCCCACAAATACGGTTCAACCAGAAGCTCCAAAACATCCCTTCCGTGAGTTCAGCTCTTGGCCCTGCAATCACTAGGCCATGCACGTCTTTTTTGCCCGATTTGGCTGACGTTTTGTCGACCTCATCGGCCGGCCATCGGGCCCTGGCATGAAAAGGAGAACCTGAGATGAATCCAAGTTTAGAATCCGGAATCCGTCTTGGTTATGCCCGTACTGGCGCGGTTGCCGCCGCAGAGGAAGAGCTGGGGCTATGGAAGATTCTTATCGCCGAGGACGATGCGGTGACTCGCACCCTCCTGGAGAGAACCTTGAGGAATTGGGGGTTCCAGGTTGTCGCAGTCGCTGATGGCGATCAGGCATGGCAAGCATTGGAGACTGAGGATCCCCCCTTACTTCTCATCCTGGACTGGATGATGCCGGGAACGGATGGGCTGGAGGTTTGCCGCAGGCTTCGGGGCGTTCACCAAGACCGCCCGACTTACGTCATTCTTCTCACGGCCAAGCAGGGCCGCGAAGATTTGATCCAGGGCCTGCATTCGGGTGCAAACGACTATATCGCCAAACCCTTCGATTACGGAGAACTTCGCGCGCGCGTGGAGGTGGGGGTGCGTGTCATCCGGCTGCAGAAAGCTCTCGCCGATCGGGTCAAAGAGCTCCAGGAAGCCCTTTCTCGTGTGAAACAACTGCAAGGGCTTCTTCCGATTTGTGCCTACTGCAAGAAGGTCCGCGATGACGAGAATTACTGGCAGCAAGTTGAAGCATACATCAGCAAGCACTCCGATGTGCAATTCAGTCACGGAATCTGTCCGGACTGCTACCAGAAGATCGTGGAGCCCAGCATCAATACGCTATAGAGGAAAACCGAAGAGGCAATGATGGCGACAATCAAAAGGTACGTCCCAAGGAAGCGGCCAGTCTGGATAAGCTTGGTCATTTTCACCTGGGTGTTCATAGGAATGTGCGGACCAGATCAGGGCCGCGCCCAGCAGCCCTCCGATTGTATAAGTAGTGCCCCACGCCTGACACACGTGGCGCAGATTCGTAACCTCTCGCCTGACCAGGCTGCGTGCAAGTATCCGGTTCGGGTCCGGGGCGTCGTGACCTACTACCACGGGAAGAAAGGAGACCTCTTCGTTCAGGATTCGACAGGTGGGATTTTCGTAGAACTCGGGGGTGAAGAACCACCCCTCCGCGCAGGTGATTTCGTGGAGTTGGAGGGAACCAGTTCCGCGGGGGATTTTGCCCCGATAATCCACAATCCTCATTTCCAAGTCCTGGGACGGTCCCCAATGCCCAAGCCACACAGACCGAGTTTCGAACGGATGGGTTCGGGTGTGGAGGACAGCCAGTGGGTGGAGGTGGAAGGCGTTGTACGTTCAGTGATAGAGGATGATGCGCAGCCAGTCCTCACTCTGGCAGTTGGGGGCAACCGCTTGGTAATTCTGACTCCTCCCCATCTGGGGCGGGGCCTTGCGAAACTTGTGGACTCCAAGGTGCGGGCCCTGGGCGCCTGCGGCGGGCTGTTTAATTCAAAGCGCCAACAACTCGGGGTTGCTCTCTTTGTTCCTAGCCTTCAGCAGATCGCCATCGAGGAGCCTGCTCCTTCCGGTCCCTTCGCGGTTCCGATTCAACCCATCAACACCCTCCTGCAGTTTACTCCCAAGAGCGAGGGAGGCCATCGAGTGCGCGTCCAAGGCGTGGTTACGATGCGGCGGGGGAGCAATCTGTATGTCCAAGATGCTGGGGATAGTGTTTACGTTCTCACCGTCGACTCCACCCCAGTGGAGGTGGGAGACCTTGTCGATGTACTGGGGTTTCCAAATCTCGGGGAATCCTCGCCGGTTCTACAAGATGCTATGTTCCGCAAGATTGGCAGCTCATTCCCCCCCCCTCCCAGCGTGATGACTGCCTCGCAGGGCCTCAACAGCGAATTTGATGCGGAAGTCGTTCGGATCCGTGCGCGGGTACTCGGCCAAGCGACGAAAGGGAATGAGCAGGTTTTGGATCTTCGATCCGGAAACACCGTCTTTAGTGCCTATCTCGGGGTGAATGAAAGGGAGGGCAAGATCCCGGTAATTCCCATCGGAAGCAATGTCGAGCTGACCGGAATATGCTCAATCAGTGTTGATGAGAATCGGGAACCTCAAGCTTTCCGAATTCTCCTTCGCTCACCGAAAGACGTCGTGCTGCTGAGCCGGCCCCCCTGGTGGTCGCTTCGACATGCTTTGGTCACTTTGGGTGTTGTGGCCACCGTACTTCTCGCGGTCCTGGCCTGGGTTTTCATGCTGAGGACAACCGTCAAAAACCAAACCGGGGTCATCCGGGAATGGCTGCGGCGCGAGGCGGGTCTGAGAAAGCAGTACCGTGAGCTGTTCGAGAGTGCAAACGACGCCATTCTCATCCTCGAGCCTGGGACCGGGGTTATCCTCGATGCCAACCGCAGGGCGAGTGAGATTTATGGTTTCTGCAGGAACGAGCTGGTGGGAATGAGCCTGAAAGACCTGACGGTGGACGGTCCGGCCAGCGAGGACCAGATCCGCCAGCTTCTTCAAGACACCACCTCCACAAATTTCGAAACCATCCACCTGAGCAAACAGGGTAGTCCGATCACTATGCTGGTGAGCTCGTCGGTGATCGAGTACGCGGGGCTTAAGGCGATCCTGAGTGCGAATCGCAACATCACCGAGCGCAAGCGGGCCGAAAAGGAGCTTGCGTTCAAGACAACCCTGCTCGAAGCACAGTCGGAGACCTCCATCGATGGGATTCTCGCCGTAGATGACGGAGGTAACGCGATCCTTTTTAATCAGCAGTTCGCTCGAATGTGGAACATCCCCAATGAAATTCTAAACACGAGGGAAAACGGAAAGCTTCTCGAATTCGCCTTGAGCCAGGTCGATGACCCAGGTGCCTACCTTGAGAGGGTAAATTATCTTCATCAGCACCGGAATGAGAAAAGCAGGGATGAAACGAGGCTTAAGGATGGAAGGGTATTTGACCGATACTCCGCGCCGCTCGCCGATCCGCAGGGCAAATACTACGGGAGGATTTGGTACTTTCGTGACATCACCGAACGCAAGTGGGCGGAGGGAATTCGCGCGGCCACCTACAGGATTTCCGAGCTTGCCAATTCCGCGAACGGTTTGGAGGGGTTCTTTCGCTCAACGCATGAGGTGATCAAAGGGCTGATGCCGGCCACGAATTTCTACGTCGCCCTCTACGACGAGGTCGCCGAGATCCTCAGCTTCACNNCGCTGCTCGCCCCCCGTGAGGTTTTTGAGGAACTCGTAAAAGCCGGAGAGGTTGAGGTTCGAGGCAATCCCCCTCTCGATCGCGTTGGGGTTCCACTCAAAGTCGAGGGGCGAACCTTTGGCGCCTTGTTTGTCCAGACCTATTCCGAAGGCGAAAAGTACGGGGAAAAGGAGAAGGCCGCACTGGTGTTCATTTCAGAACAGGCGGCATTGGCTATTAGCCGGCGATGGGCCACGGAGAAGGCCCGGCTCCTACACGATCTGACCATGGCCGTGGGAACATCCGATGATTTTTCCTCTGCACTAAGGGTAGTGGTAGAGAAGATTTGCCAAGCAACGGGATGGAAATACGGCCAAGTCTGGGTGCCTGACGCCCGTGAAAGCTTTGTGGTCTGCGGCCTTGAGTGGTACTGCCAGGTCGAGGGATTGGAAGCCTTCCGGAAGGCAAACCAAGGTCTTCAATTCCCGTTGGGGTGCGGCAGCATTGGGCGCGCCTGGGCTGGCAAGAAGCGCGTGTGGTCCCAAGCGATCGGCAGCGACGGGGATGGCCAGCGTCAGCAGACCGCACGTGCCGCGGGGCTAGAGTATGGGATGGCCGTTCCTATTTTGGCCGGTGCGGAGACGGTGGCTGTACTCGAGTTCTTAGTCACGGAGATCCGCCCCCAAGACCAAGGCCTATTGGAGATCGCCGCTTCAGTGACAGCCCAACTGGGTGCGGTCATCCTTCGCAAGAAGGCCGAGGTGGAACTGAAAAGGGCAAAGGAGATCGCCGAAACTGCCAACCGTGCCAAGAGCGATTTTCTGGCGAATATAAGTCATGAAATCCGCACCCCCATGAGTGGCATCATCGGCGGGGCGGAAATCCTGCTGGACACCGAGTTGACTCCCCAGCAGGCGGACTCCCTCCGCCTGCTGCTGCAGTCCGCCGACTCACTCATGGCGGTGATCGGCGACATCCTGGACTTTTCAAAAATCGAGGCGGGGAAACTAGATCTCGACAATGCGGCTTTCAACCTGCACGAGTGCCTCGATGCCGCCGCGAAAACCCTCACGGCCCGGACCCAGCAAAAGGGTCTGGCATTATCCGTCTGTGTGGAACCGAAAGTGCCCGAGATTGTAGTGGGAGATCCGCTTCGCCTCCGACAAATCCTATTGAACTTACTCGGAAACGCCCTCAAGTTCACCGAGAAGGGTGAAATCAAGCTGGGTGTAGGCCTGGAGAGCAGAGAAGAAGGTAGAGCCCTGTTGCATTTCACTGTGACGGACACAGGGATTGGAATTCCTCGAGACAAGCAGCAACTTATCTTCGAGGCCTTCTCGCAGGCCGATACCTCGACCACACGCAAGTATGGAGGCACCGGGCTGGGCCTATCGATTGTCTCCCGGCTCGCAATGATGATGCGTGGACATGTCTGGGTGGAAAGCGATGTCGGCAAGGGCAGCACCTTCCATTTCACTGCTTCTTTTGGATTAGCGCATGGCCGGCTTGACCCATTGCCCCTGACAGGCGGAGTTGGTATGGAAGATCGGAAGATCGCCAGCCAAGCGCCGTCCAATGCGGCAGGCCTATTAAAGAAGGCAGGGCTCGGGCGCGCTCTGCGAGTTCTCCTGGCTGAGGATAATGCTATCAACCGGCAGGTGATTGGCCGCATGCTGGAAAGGAAGGGACACACCGTAGTCATCGCCGGAAATGGACGCGAAGCCCTGGACCTTCTGGAGAAGACATCCTTCGACATGGTGCTGATGGACGTCCAGATGCCGGAGGTGGATGGCTATGGCGCCACCGCCGCGATTCGAGAGAGAGAGAAGCTGAGTGGCCAGCACCTTCCGATTCTGGCGGTCACTGCGCATTCGAGGCCAGATGAGTTGCAACGCTGTTTGGCGGCAGGAATGGACGGATGCGTTACCAAGCCGATTCATGAAGCTGATCTCTGGGACGCCATGCATGGCGTGAT
>PMYF01000707.1 GCA_003171295.1 Acidobacteriota bacterium
CGATGCAGCATGGCACTGCGCTGCGGTAACGAGCAGATCAAGATACTCAGCTTAGGCGGCGCGGCCCCCGCCTCACCTACGCGCTGAACCTGCGCGAGGGAGCCTCCAAGCCTTAGGCGCGGAAATCCTAGCGCGCGCCGGGCGTCCAGTAGTTTCTGTGCCTGCGGGTACCACTTCTCGATCTTCAGGTTATCGGCGTCTTTTGGCGAGCCAGTCAACCCCGGAGCCCGATGCTCGAACTGGATTTCCTTGCGCGCGTCGATAATGACGCCATCTCGTTGAGCTACCTCGGTCAACTCAACCTCAACACACCAGTTCTCGTATTCCGGCCACAGCAGGAATCCATAACGATCATGGTAGGCCCGGGTCATAATCGGGTGCGTCATGATTGCGTTTGGACGCACGTCGTTCGGGTCCGCGTGAACCCACACCACGGCTTCCTGGTCGATCTTGCTTCCCAACGCGTCCAGTAGTTTGGTGTCCCAGTGCGGCGTAGCAAACAGGTCGTCGGCCACCAGCATCAGCACCTTGCCGTGAGAAATCTGCGCCGCCTGGTTCCACCCGTCTACCGGGCAGGGGCGACCTTTGCTGAACTCAATCACCTGCCGGTCGAACGGAATTTCCAGGTTCGTAGGCGTATCAAATCTTCCCCGCTCCGGAACCAGCACATACTCTACGCGGCTCGCGTCGTCAGCAGTCTCGTACCAAGCCCGGCACGCCTCTTCCCACTTCCCCTGCCTGCACGTGGTGTGCAGCAACGAGATCAGCGGCTGCGGTGCGAGAGGCAAATACGACTCTCGCGGGAACCCCGCTTCCTTGCGCCGCTTAAAGGTCTGCTCACCTGTTCTGCGCCCCTCGATCACAATCCGCTTGTAGACGTCTTCGACCGGAGCGGCGATGGTTCCTCGCGGGTCCAGCACCTGGTGATCATGATGGAAAATCGACCGGTTCTTAAAATCTGTTATGACAACACCGTCCTGGCGCGCGACATCCGTGAACTCCTCGTCAGCGTACCAGCCGAAATACTCGTGCCAATAGAGGTAGCCGTACCGCTCGTAATAGGGCCGAGTCAGGATGGGCTGCGTCATGACGCCCGGGTTGTCGATGTGCAGGACAACCTCTTGGTCAAGTTTGTCGCCCAAGACTTTGAGGATTTCCGTGTCCCAATGCGGTGCGGCGAACACGTCATCGGCACCCACCACAAGAATGGCACCGTGGGACAACTGTGCGGCCTGATTGAAACCGTCCACCAGGCTGGGTCGGCCATGGTTCTGCTCGACCACCATGTTCTCAAACAGGGTTTGGTGTTGGCTCAGGTCCAGGTTCCACTCAGGCACCAACACGTATTCGACACGGCTCGGGTCGTCGCAGTTCTTTGCCCACGTCTGATACGCAGCCTCCCAATTCCGAGGCCGCGCGGTGGGGTGTAGGACACTAATAAGGGGCCGCGCCGGAGAAGCCACGCTCGGTGCCCATCCGTATTTTTGAGCCGCTTCGATCACGTAGTCCGGAAAGAAGTCCGGGCCAACCTCTTGAACGATGTCCTTGCGCCCGCAGGGGTCCTCACCCGTTTTCAGGCACGCCTCCAGGTGGGCCGTGTTTGTGAACTCCGGCTTGTCACAGATCACGTAATGAGCAAACGATTTTAGCTTGTGCTGGAGCCGTTCCACGCCACCAAAATTGCTGAAGTGCCAGCCCGCGTTTGCAATACTGGGCCATGCACCCCGGCCATCCCGCAGGCCCTGAGGGCTGTGCTGCCTCATTTGCCGGGCAGTGGCAATCACCGACCCGCGCCAAATTCCGTCCGTCTCCGCAATCTTGTGCAGGAACCTCAGGTTGTAGAAAAAGACCTGTTGCTCGCAAACGTTGGGCAGCAGCCCAGGCTGTTGGGAAATAAACGAGAAGATGTCTCGATTCGGTATTTCGTCAACGTCGCTTATGATGATCAGGTCATCGCCCGCTAAAGTCGCGCACGCGGCGGCAATCCCATTGCGGTGTTGGAACTCGTACCGAAAATCTGCTTTAGGGCTGATCGCCGTGGTGGTGAACTGGTCATCTTTTAGAGCTACTTGGTGTACTTGCACCTTGTCCCGTATCCAGGCAAACCGTTTGTTCCACTCCCCGTCCTCGGTCAGAACAAAGGGTCGCGGCTCGCCTGAGTAGGTCTTGTCGGCCTCGACCACCACAAACCGGTCAACGTATTCGTGAAGCAGCCGGAACCGGAATTCCAACATGTCAAATTCGCCGTCAAAGAGGCACGCATCAACCAGCATGAACGTCGTCTCCACTAGCTATTTGGAATGGTAAGAGAGTCCTCGCTGAACTCCGTCTAGAAATGCGGTGCTCGATTCGAAGCCGTACTGCCGCTGCTTCGTCGTGTCCCCCGCCCGCGCGAACGATCCCGTAGGCTTATCAGGGGTTCCTTGAATCTCGGGTTGGTACCCGCACAGATTGGCGGCCATCGAAGCGAACGCTTCCATGCTGGTGTACACGCCGGTTGACAGGTTCAGTGCACCGGCATCATCAATCTTGTCCATGGTCGCGAGCACGCCGTCTACACAGTCTTCAATGTGGATGAAGTCCCGCATCTGCTTGCCGGAGCCCCAGACCTTCAGCACTGGGCTGCCCTTATTTTCCAAAGCCCGCTTGCAAATACTCGGGAACGGATACGTCAGGTCTTGGTCCTCGCCGTAGCCGGAGAATGGGCGATAGATCACCGACTTCAGGCCGTGCGTTTCATAGGCCAGGTGCGCTAGGCGCTCATGCGTCAATTTCGCCCAGCCATACGACAAATCCGGCACGCCCACCCAATTCTCGAATCCAATCATTTCTTCCTTGAGAAGCCGGTACGTGTCGGGTTCTTGGAAGCAGATCGGATACGCGGCGCTCGAACTAAAGCAAACGATCTTCCTCGGCTTCGTTCGCACCGCCCACTGCCAAAATTCTGCATCGAGGGATAGGTCCTCGGCCACCGCGATAGGGTTGTACGAAATCATCAACCGCCCGCCGACGATCGCCGCTAGATGAAGCACGTAATCAAAATCCGTGTCAGCACACTCATGAAAATAGGCTCGGCAGTCCTTGCGGAAAAAGCGGAAGTTCTTATAATCGAACGGTTCGAACAACGGCCAGCCGCCCAATTCCACCAGCACGGCATCAGTAAAATCGTAAACAAGGCTGCCGCCCACGACTCCCATGTGCCGAACCGGGTCAATCCCACC
>PMYF01000749.1:0-377 GCA_003171295.1 Acidobacteriota bacterium
GTATTCGGGGAAGGAAAATTTGCCCAGCCGAAACCGCCCGAACCTGAGCCTCCTGGGCCGCTGTACGATCCGGTTACGGGACTCCCAATGGAAGACCTATACGCGGAAGCGGACTATAGATAAGGAATTCAAATGGCGTTGATAGAACAACCGAGTCCGGTCCCGGCAGTGATCCCCGTGGTGAAGATCAAGTCCACCGGGGAAGTCTCCAATGAGGTTGCTTTTCAGATAGTCCAAAAAGATGTCAGGGCAGCAGAAGATTTCGTCACGACCAAGCAATGGACCATGCGTTGGAAGGAGATCGACTATCTCTACCAGTCGCCCCGCAGCTATAGCCTGTGGGAGGGATCGCAGACCTCCGAGGCCAATGTCCAGAG
>PMYF01000749.1:399-2863 GCA_003171295.1 Acidobacteriota bacterium
ACGATCTTCTTCCAGGACCCGTTCTTCTTCCTCCGTACCACGCCTTCATCGACCCAGGAAATCTGCCGCCAGAAGACGGTGATCTATTCCAGCTTCTTCCGGGAGATCGAGTTCGAGAAGACCTGCTGGGACGGTTGGTTTTACACCGTACTTTTCGGCACGGGAATCTTCAAGTGGGCAGAATGCTACGAGACCAAGACCACCGTGCGCTACCGCCGCAAGGCGAAGCCCTCCACGGTCAGGGGAAAGTTCGCCAGCATCAAGCTGGAGACCAAGGACTCCAAGCAGTTCGACGCCATCGAGACGACCACGGAACACTGGAAGCCCGAGTTCTTCCATATCCCGAACGACGAGGTCCTTGTCGATCCGTCGCTCGAAGTGAACGACATCCGCAAGGCTAAGTTCGTCGGCCACATCAAGTTCATGACCGGCTACGACCTCATCGAGATGTGCGAGGAGCATCGCGGCGAGACAGGCTGGACGGTCCCGTCAGAGACGGAAATCCGCAGTTGGTTCGAGACCCCGGCTGAGCCCGCACAGGGGCTGTCCGCTCCCGAGAGTAACATAGTCCAGTCCCAGGAGCTGGTCCATGCCCAGGCGAGGAACCTCCCCGTGGGCGGCGATCCCCTGATGCAAGTGCTGAAAGTGATCGAGCACTGGACGAAGAAGCGCAAGACCGTCGTCGTGAACGGAAAGCTCGTCGTCTGCAACCAGAAAAATCCCTACGGCAAGATTCCCTTTTATTCATCGCACTGGTGGAAGATTCCGAAGAGTTTCTGGTCCATGGGGATCGGCATGCTCACGGGTCAGAACCAGCTCGTCGACAAGGGCAGCAGGAATGCAGCACTGAACATGCTTTCTATGCTGGTCAATCCTCCGATGCTCCGCAAGGCTACGCTCAACCAGCCGGGACAGAACATCAGGCTGCGCAGAGGGGGTATGCTCACGGTGGAGGACGATGTAGAAAAAGCGTTCAAAATTTTGGAGATGCCCAAAATTCCGTCTGAACTCTGGACGGTTTTGGGCAACAACGAAGCGGCAGCGGAAGACGACAGCGGTGCCGATCTCCGCAACGTGCAGGGCAGCACACGCGGACCCGGAGGAACCTCGCAGGGGCGCACTGCCACGGGGGCAAGCTTCCTTGCCTCTGCAAACGCCAACCGTATACAAGGACCCGTCTCCATCTTCGTTCAAAACGTCTTGCTTCCTTGGTTCTACGATATGGACGGCTTGATTAATGAGGCGATGAGTGAAGACCAGATGAANNAACGGCAAGACGAAGTTCGAGGTATTGGCTACGCAACATCTCGCCGCGAAACGGTCTATGAGTCAAATCCTTCCGATGCTTTCGGCTACCCTAGAGAACCAGCAGCTTCTCGCCAACCTTCACCAAGCGGGAAAGACCGTGGATGTCATCGAACTGGTCAGCATGTTCTGCGAGCTGAGTGAGTTCACTAACAGATACTCGTTGATCCGTGACCTCAACCAGAAGGAGCTTGAGTTCATGTCGCAGCAGGCGCAACAGGCGGGCCAGGCTGCGGCGGGAAAGNNAAGAGCATCGCAATCGACAATAACAAGGCTCGCAACACCAGCGATATAAACTACGAACAGAATGATTCGAAGGCCGTAGAAATCGCACTCCGGCACTCGCTCGAGAAAGCCATAGAGCCGATGCTACAGAATGGAGAGCCGGGTGGGCAATATGCTGCCGGGCAGGGGTAAGAATACCCCGAAAAGGGTGTTTCTCCACGGTATTACATAGGTGGAGGATGCCATGACTGGCTTAGGGAAAAGGTGTTCAAAATGTGGTGGGGATGGTCCATTTTTCAAGAATAGTGCTTTTTCTGATGGGCTTGACCACTACTGCAAGACGTGCAGAAAGCCTGTAAATGACGCTAAGTATGCACATATGCTGGCTGACCCCGTGGCAAAGGCTGAACATCGTGACTATCAGAGATGGAGCCATATCAAGCGAAATTATGGCGTTACCAAGGAGCAGTGGTTATCTAAGTTTGATGAGCAAGGTCATCGCTGCGCCGCCTGTGGTTCCACTGAGTATAACGGAAAGAATTGGCACACAGACCACGTCCACGAGACGGGAGAGTTCCGTGGAATTTTGTGCCATCCCTGCAATGTAACTCTTGGTAATGCAGGGGATTCTTTGATTCGTCTTCGTGACATAGTTCAGTATTTAGAGAAGTGGAGCAAAAGTGAAATTCCTGCAAGCGTTCAAGAAGTGGTGGATGTATCCGTCGAACGAGCTGCCTGAGCCCAAGCCCGATCTCCCTACCGATTTTTCATCCGACATAAAACTCACCGATCAGGACCGCGAGGACCTTATCGCCATCGTGGACGAGCCGGGGTACCAAGTTGTCCTAAAGATCATGAAGGGGACATCCCGTGGGTTCACGGACGCCCTGCTGAACACCGATCCCGCCGATGACAAGGCCGTCCTGAGCGCCCA
>PMYF01000205.1 GCA_003171295.1 Acidobacteriota bacterium
ATCAAGGGGAAGAGCGCGATCCATTTGGCGCGGGGGTAGGGAGAGAGGAAGCGGAATTTCGTGGGTCAGCACTTCTGGGCGCGAGGATTGTTGGTGTCAACAGTGGGCCGCGAGGAGGCCGTGATTCGCGAGTACATCCGGAAACAGGAGCAAGAAGACAAGCGATTGGACCAGATAAACCTGTGGCGATGAGCAGCCACCGTAAGGTGGCTCAAACCCTGTGGGGCCGCGTTAGCGACCCCACCTAGCCGCTTTGAGCGGCTCACAAACTAAAGCCCCCGGCTTTGCCGGGGGATATTTACGTGTGCCGAGCATGTGCGACAGCTTGGGGGTGAAAGTCCCCTTCACAACCTGATGGAGGTGAAGTGATAGCAAAGCGCAAGGGCGTCGTCGCGAGGCGGGGTCTGAAAGAAGCGTGGAGCAAAGGCGTGAGCCGATGTACAAGAACCGGATCAGAGGCATACGGCAGCGGGCGAGCGGGCGTATGACCGCGAAGCCCATATCCATCAAGGCTGCTGGTTGTAAATCCGGCGGCTGTGCGCCGAAGGCGGTCGAACTTACCTCGGGAGATCTGCCGTTTGTCCCGGAGTCGGGACCGAGGGTGGAGCGATCCATCTTGACCGGGCGGCAGAAGTCAGCAGAGGGCATATTAGTCGCGGAAGTGACGAAGGCCCGAACCGTGATCGTGAGCAGTAGTGCGCGGCTCTCAGGGATGGCCATGCGCCAGCCAATCAGCTTCGGCTGAGCTTACCGGGGGCGGATAGGGTGAAGCCCGAAAGGAACCTGGAAGCGGCGAAGCCACCCTCGGCGAAACGCGCCACGAACCTCCGGCCCTCACGGGCATGAGTCACGGAACCGCCGTATGCGGACCCGCATGTACGGTGGTGTGACAGGGAAAGCGGGCGACCGCCTACCTATGTCGATTATTACTTTGTTAGGTTTATGGCGAGAGTCCCTTAAAATGCGCTTCCGAGCGACTTGGCCGACACCGGCTTTTGGACAGACTCAAATTGCGCTGACAGAGCCGGTTCCATTGACTTTCATGGACCTCGGGCCGCCAGAACTTAACAAAGTAATACTAGGACGCTGCAGTGGCGTGTGGAGTGCGTGACCACCCCTTCAAGGCCGGAGGGGGACTCGTCCATCCCACAAGGATGAAACATCTGTGCGCGTAAATTACCAAACGAATGCTACCGTCCAGTTTGAGATCTTGACGGAAGATCAGCGCGAGGACATTTTTCGGTCGGCTCTCGAGATCATGGAAGACACGGGCGTCGACGTTTACAACGAGGAAGCACTGGCTATATACAAGTCCCAAGGCGCATCGGTGGATGGCGCGCGCGTGCGCATTCCCAGTTATTTGGTTCGCAAGGCGCTCCTCACCGCCCCGTCCTCATTCAAGGTGCACAGCCGAGAAGGTGCCGCTGAGAAGGACATCGTGGTGGGGCCTAACCGGGTGCATTACGGTCCCGGACCCACTTGCCCGAACATGATCGATCCGCGCACCGGAGAGCGACGCAAATACCTGCGCAAAGATGCGGGGGATGTCGCTCGAGTTTGCGATGCGTTGCCCAATATCGATTTCGTTGAATCGCTGGGTACGATCAGCGATGTGACTTCGGATCTGGCGGATGTCTACGAATTTGCAGATATGATCGCGAACACTGGGAAGCCCATAGTTGCCTGGTCTTATACGCTGGAGACCTGCGGCGACATCCACCATATCGCCGTGGCGGTCGCGGGAAGTGAAGCAGCATTCAGGGAGAGGCCGAATTACATTTTTTACGCGGAGCCCCTCTCGCCGCTGGTGGCAAACAACGAGGCTATAGCTAAGCTGATTTACTGCGCGCAGTATTCCATTCCCATCGTCTACACTCCTTGTCCCATGGGCGGCGCCACGGCTCCAACGACCTCGGCGGGCATCTTGGTTACCGCGCTTTGTGAGTCGTTGCACGGTCTGGTTATCTCGCAAGCAATCCGTCCAGGGGTGCCTTTCGTAATCGGCGGGGTCGTTTCGATCATGGACATGCAGTATTCGTGCCTCGCCTACGGCGCCCCGGAACTGTCACTGCAGTCAGCGGCATTAGCTGAAATGGGCCGGCACCTTGGCATGCCTGTGTGGTCCACGGCGGGGTGTACGGATTCCAAGATCCTCGACGAACAGGCCGCGATCGAAAGCGCGATCTCCATCCTGTTTGCTGGTTTGTCCGGCGCGGATTTGGTACACGATGTCGGCTTTATCGAAGGAGCGATGACGGGTTCGTTGCAGATGGCGACTATGAGCGACGAGGTCATCAGCTTCGTCAAACGACTCCTGCGAGGGATTGAGGTGACCCCCGAGACACTGGCATCGAAAGTGATTCACGAGGTAGGTCCGGGGGGCCATTTCCTTGGTACCGACCATACCTTGCGTCACTTCAAACGAGAGTTCTGGTTTCCCCGTTTGCTTGACCGTTCACGCTGGGAGGAGTGGCAAGCGGATGCTTCTCGTTCAATGGGGGAACGTGTGCAGGTGTATCTGGAAGATATCCTAAGCAATCATCGGCCCATACCCCTCGCGTCAAGCGTCCAGGACCGGATCAACACCATTCTGGCAAACGCTGAAGCGCGGTATGCGCCTTCCAAATAGGCGATGGGGAGGCCGTCCGAGCTTCCGTGGAGCAAAGGAGTGTGTAATGAGCGACGACCTTATGCAGCTACGTAATGCGATCATCGACAGCCGCGTGAAAGAGGTGGAAGGTCTGACGTCAGCGGCACTCTCGGCCGGAGTGACGCCCCAAGACATTCTTAACAAAGGCCTTATCCAAGGAATGGCGGTTGTGGGCTGCGAATTCAAGGAAGCGAAGAAATTCATCCCGGAAGTCTTGCTTTCTGCACGCGCGATGCAAATGTCACTGAATATTCTCAGACCTTTGCTGGCCCAGGCCGGAGTGAAGATGGTGGGCAAGGTCGTCATTGGCACGGTCAAGGGCGATCTGCATGACATCGGAAAGAACATGGTCGGGATGATGATGGAAGGAGCTGGCTTTGAGCTGGTGGATCTAGGGAGAGATGTTGCGCCCGAGAAATTCGTGGAGGCGGTAAGGCGTGAGAAACCTGATGTCCTCGCCCTCTCGGCGCTGTTAACAACCACCATGCGCGCAATGGATCAGACCATCAAGATGCTCAAAGAGGCTGGCCTGCGCGACACCGTGAAAGTCATGGTGGGTGGCGCTCCCGTCACTGCCGATTTCGCCCTGAAGGTTGGTGCCGATTCGTATGGATCGAACGCCGCTGACGCCGCGGAGATCGCAAAGAAACTCCTCCATGCAAGTTGACAAGCCTCGCGCGATTATTGCCTGTAGGGTGGTCCAAAGTCTGATCGAACCCTACCTGGTCGAGGTACCGATTCCGGCTACGTTTATGGAATATGGTCTCCACCGCACGCCGGCTTTGATGCTTGCAGCGCTTCAAGAGAGAGTTGACCAGGTCTCAAATCCGTCGGTGATCATCCTCGGCTACGGTCTGTGCGGGAATGGCGTTGTGGGGTTGAAAGCGCGCATCCACACACTGATCTTGCCGCGAGTGCACGACTGCATCGCGATCTTTCTTGGTTCACACCAGCGTTACATGGAAGATTTCTCGGCAGAGCCGGGTACCTACTATCTGACCAAAGGCTGGCTGGAGAGTGGCAGTGATCCATTAAAGGAGTACAGGGCGCTGCTGGAGAAGCATGACCGGGAGACCGCCGATTGGGTGATCGATGCACAATATCAGAAGAGGCCTATCCATTTCGCT
>PMYF01000795.1:0-188 GCA_003171295.1 Acidobacteriota bacterium
ACGGCGGGCGCGTACGTCCTGACACGTTGGACGGCGCCCACCCTGGCGCCGGACTTCGCGCTGAGGGTTTGCGCCGCCACCGCGCTGGTGGGTGCGCTGGTTGAGTCCGCTCCGATTCGCCTGGATGACAACGCCACCGTTCCCCTGGTAGCCGGCGCCTTTATGTTTTGCGTGTGCTTCGTCGAGCG
>PMYF01000795.1:231-1255 GCA_003171295.1 Acidobacteriota bacterium
TATCTCGGCTATGGCTACAAGAGCTTTCTCCTGATGTTCACCTTTTTTCTGGTGGGCTCCGCCGCGACGCGCCTGGGATACGCACGCAAGGCGGCACGCGGCGTGGCGGAAAAGCGCGGTGGGGCCAGGAGTTGGCGCGAGGCCCTGGCGAACTTACTGGCCGGGGCCTTCTTTTCCATCCTGGTCATCACCACGCATCACGAGGGGGCGTTCCTGATCGCCTTGATCGCGGCGTTCGCGGAAGCTGCGGGCGACACGGTTTCGAGCGAGATTGGCCAATGGATTTCTCCTCGCGCCTATTTGATCACCACCTTCCGGCCGGTTCCCGCCGGCCAGAATGGCGGTGTGTCCGTGGGGGGGAGCGTGGCGGGCTTCCTCGCGTCCGCTCTCATCGTGGCAGTCGGATATGGCATGGGCCTGTGCGGGAGGGGTGGCGCCGCCCTGGCACTTTCGGGCGCTGTGGCCGGGAACCTGCTCGACAGCGTGCTGGGCGCCACGCTGGAGCGCCGCGGCCTCGTCACCAATGGCATCGTGAATTTCGCAGCCAGCAGCTTTGCCGGTGGATTGGCGCTGGCCATCGCGCTGCACATCGGGTTCTAGCGGGTCGATCAAGAGCAGCCGGACGATATCCCGGTTACTGGTGTCCGCTGCGAGGCTCTGGCGCTCCCTGGTGCGGTCATTCCCGCGAAAGCGGGAATCTACCCCGCGAGCCATTGGAAATGCGGCGCCGACGGGCCGGATTCCCGCTTTCGCGGGAATGACCGATGTTTCGAAAGTGATCCCATTCCAAATGACGCCACTCCGATACCCAGAATCCCGTTTACAACTTTCACGCATCGACGCTAAAATAATCAGGAAGCGCGTGTGCGGGCCGGGCACTGTCTTCCATAACATCCATGGCGGAAATACTGGCAATCTATCCCGGGTCTTTCGATCCGATCACCAATGGTCACCTCGACCTGATCCAGCGGGGCAGCCTCCTTTTCGACCGGCTGATCGTGGCGGTTCTGACGAACCTTGAAAA
>PMYF01000795.1:1285-6317 GCA_003171295.1 Acidobacteriota bacterium
CAGGCCCAGGTGATTCTGCGGGGGATCCGGGCTTTCACGGATTACGAGTACGAGTTGCAAATGGCGCTGATGAATCGCAAGCTGGAGCCCGATGTGGAGACCGTCTTCCTGATGCCGGCCCTGGCCAATACCTATGTCAGCTCGCGCCTGGTGCGGGAGATCTTCCAGCATGGCGGCTCGGTCCGGGACTTGGTCCCCAAACTGGTCGAAGAGCGGCTCCATCAGAAGGTTTTCCAAAACAAATCTTGAGTTGGGAGTCAGAATGCAGTTTTCGGAGCGTATTTCGCGGATCTCTGTTTCCTCCACCGCCGCGGTCCTGCAGAAGGCGGACAAGTTGCGTGCCACGGGCGCCAAGCTGGTTGATTTCGGCGCGGGGGAACCCGACTTTCCTACGCCCGAGCACATCAAGCAGGCGGCGGTCCGCGCCCTGGAAGCGAATTTCACCAAATACACACCCACGGGCGGCATCCGCGAATTGAAAGAAGCTATCGTCGCGCGGCACTCCCAGAATTTCGGCTCGAACTACGCGGCGGACGAGTGCCTGGTGACCGTCGGCGGCAAGCAGGCCATTTTTGAAGCCATAATGGCCACGGTCAACGAGGGCGATGAGGTCATTCTCCCCGCCCCCTACTGGGTCTCCTTCCTCGACATCATCCATTACGCCGGCGGCAAGTCCGTGCTGCTCCGAACGCGCGAGGACGAAGACTTTGCCGTGCGCGCTGAGGCGGTTGAGAAGCTGATCACGCCGCGCACCCGGGTGATCGTGCTGAATTCGCCCAACAATCCCACGGGTGCGGTGATCCCTCCCGAGGAGATGGAAAAACTCCTGGCGCTGGCCGCGCGGTATAACCTGCTTCTGCTATCCGATGAATGCTATTGCCATTTTGTATATGATGGCCAGCCGTTTTCACTGGGGAGTTCGCGGGACCGCGAGCACTTGCTGGTGGTGGACTCCCTGTCCAAGACCTACGCCATGACCGGCTGGCGAGTGGGATTCGCGCTGGGCAATGCGAAGCTCCTCGCCAACATGGTGAAGCTGCAGAGCCACTCGACCTCGAATGCCCCCTCCCTTGCACAGAAAGCCGCCGTGGAGGCTTTCCGGGCCCCGCAGGATTGCGTGCATGCCATGCTGGCCGAGTATCGCCGCCGCCGCGACTGCGTCGTGGCCGGCCTGCGGGCCATTCCCGGCATCCAGTGNNACGGCTTGGGTGACACCACGCGGCTTGCCGAAAGGCTTCTTGAGGAAACGCAGGTCGCGGTGGTGCCCGGCCAGGCTTTCGGAACTCAGGAGCACATTCGGATCTCCTACGCGACTTCCCTCGCGCACATCGAGGAGGGGTTAAAGCGGATGGAGGCGTTCTTCGCCAGGTTCTGACTGCGCCATGCCCACGTTCACAGGTCCACTCCAACTCTCCAATGTCCTTAAACCAAAAATCTGGGGACAGCCCGATTTGGCTCCGCTCTTCGCGGCGCCTCCGCCCGAGGATCCCCTGCGCGAGGGAAACTCGAACCTGCTGATCGGCGAGGTATGGATCACCGATGATGTGTCGCGCTTCCTGAATGGCCCTGTGGCGGGAATGACTCTGGCCGAAGCTTCGGAGAAATACGGTCCTGAGCTGCACGGCGCCTCCTGGCTCGGCCGGCGTTTTCCCATTCTGGCGAAATACATTTTCACCAGCGATTGGCTTTCGGTGCAGGTTCATCCGGATGACGCTTACGCGGCCACGCACGACCCGGGCAACGCCGGCAAGTGCGAGATGTGGTATTTTCTGCGTTCGGACCGCCAGGCTGCAATTCTGCTGGGTTTGAAACCGGGCGTCGAGCGGGAGCAGTTGCTGCCGGCGTTCGCGGCCGGAACCTCTCGCGACCTTCTGCAACGCTTCCGGCCCGAGCGCGGGGAAGCCGTCTTTCTGCCGCCGGGAATGGTGCACGCCTTGGGCCCGGGGCTGGTGCTCTTTGAGGTGGAGGAGAACTCCGACCTCACCTATCGGCTCGACGACTTCGGCCGTCTGGGGCTGGATGGCAAGCCGCGGCCGCTGCATCTCGAAAAGGGGTTGGACGTCATTCGCCCCGAGTTGCCGCCGCTTCGCGACCTGCCCTGCCTCGAAGTCAGGGAGAAGTACGGCCTGCGCCGTTTCATTCTGGCCAACCGGTTTTTCGCGCTCGAAGAGTTGACCATCCGCTGCATGGCTTCCTTCTGTGCTTCACCCGATCGCGTCGAAGTTCTTTCGGTCATCGAGGGGGAGGGACGCATCGAAAACGCGGCGGGCTGGCTGGCATATCGCACCGGTGAAACCTGGCTGATTCCGCCCGGGACAAGCCTCTACCGCCTGGTGCCCGGATTGGACACCCGGCTATTGAAGTTCTACGTGCCGGACCTCGAAAAGGATTTTCGCGAACCCTTGCAGCGGCGAGGAATTCCGGCCACAACCATCCGCCAGATCGTTTTCGACTGAAATTCACATGGCGCGAACCTCAATCTTCGCTCACGCATACGCGGTGGTAATGGCAGGCGGCAGCGGGACGCGCTTCTGGCCGCTCAGCCGCCGCCGGCATCCCAAGCAATTGCTGGAACTCTTTGGCCGCGGGACCCTCCTTGAACAAACGGTCGCGCGGCTGCATTCCCTGATTCCCCCCGAGCGCATCTACATCTTCACGAATGAACTCATCTGGCGGGAGGTTTGCCGCCGCCTGCCGCAGATCCCGCGCGCGCAGATCGTGGCGGAGCCTGCCTCGCGCAACACTGCACCCACGCTGGGAGTGGCGGCGCACGAAATCCTGCGCTGCGATCCGGAAGGACTGATGGTGGTGCTGCCGGCGGACCAGGTCATCCGCAAACTCGCCGAGTACCGTCGCGTACTCCGCGCCGCTTGCGAGGTGGCGTCCACGGCAGGGCGTTCCGTGGTGATTGGCTTGCGGCCGACCCGTCCTGACACGGGTTATGGTTACATCCGCCTGGGTGCCCGCGCCGCGCGCGTGGCCGGGCAGGAGATTTTCGAAGTCACGAAATTCACCGAGAAGCCGCGACTGGCTGCGGCGCGCCGCTATGTGGCCTCCGGCCGTTATCTTTGGAACGGCGGCATGTTCATCTGGCGGGCTTCCACGCTGCTCGAGAACCTCGCGCGTGCGCAGCCGCACATGTCACAACAACTGGCGCGGATTTCAGAGGCGGGCGGGGTACGGTCGCCGCGGAGTTTTCGTCGGCTCTTCCCGCGCCTCGAAAAGATTTCGATCGACTTTGCCCTGATGGAGAAGATTTCGGATATCCACGCTGTGGCCGCGGACATCGGCTGGAATGATGTGGGCAGTTGGGCGGTGGTTTACGACCTTTCCAGGAAGGACGGCGAGATGAACGTCCGGCCGGCCCGCAGCTTGTGCCTGGATTCACGCGGCAACATGATCGTGGCCCAGCGAAGTTTTGTCGTGACGGTCGGGGTTCAGGATCTGGTCATTGTGGAGACCGATGATGCGCTGCTGGTCTCGACGCGCGCCCGTTCGCAGGAGGTGGGCAAGACCGTGCAGGCGCTGGAGAAGGCGGGTCTGCGCGAACTCCTGTAGTTCACTTACTCAGAACAGTTCCGAGAGGTGAAGCTGCAATATGGATAAGATCAAGTTCGGCACGGATGGCTGGCGCGCGGTGATCGCAGATGACTACACCTTTGCCAACGTCCGCCGAGTCGCGGGGGCGATCGCCCAATACGTCCGCGCGGAAAGTGAACCAGCGCGCGGGCTGGTGGTCGGCTATGACACACGTTTTCTCTCCGCGGAATTTGCTAGCACCGCCGCCCAGGTCCTGGCCGCGGCGGGGATTCGGGTTGAGCTGGCGGAGGCCCCCACGCCGACGCCCGCCGTGAGTTACGCCGTGGTGGCGCGGCGAGCGGCCGGTGCCGTCATGATCACGGCCAGCCACAATCCCTACCGCTGGAATGGTGTAAAGTTTAAGGCGCCCTACGGCGGCTCAGCAGATCCGGGCATCATCCATCGCATCGAGGTCCATCTGCGCCGGCTGGACCGTGCTCGCACGCGCCCCCGCAAGTCCCTAGCCGCCGCGGTCGAGACCGTTGACCTGATCATTCCCTATCTCGAGCGGCTGAAGAGCCTGGTTCGTCTGGACCGTATCCGGTCTGGCGGGCAGAAATTCGTGATTGACCCGATGTACGGGACGGGGCGGGGCTGCATCGCGCGCTTGTTCACGGAATGCGGGATTCCCTGCCGGGAAATTCACTCCGAGCATAACCCGCTGTTCCCCGGCCTGAATCCGGAGCCCATTGAGCCTCACGTGGCGGATTTGCGATCCGCCGTGACGGAGGGCGGGTACGATGCGGGCTTTGCCACGGATGGCGACGCGGACCGGATCGGCGCCATCGATCGCAGCGGCGTGTTTATCGATTCGCAGAAGATCTTTTCCATACTCCTTAAGCATCTGGTGGAAGACCTGGGACTGCGCGGTGGGGTCGTGAAGACATTCTCCACGACCCAGATGATCGACAAGATCGCGCATAAGCACCACCTGTTGTTGCACGTCACGCCCATCGGATTCAAATATATCTGTGAGCTGATGCTCACTCGTGACGTTTTGATTGGCGGCGAGGAAAGCGGGGGCATCGCGACCAGGGGACATCTGCCGGAGCGCGACGGCCTCTTGAACTCGCTCCTGCTGGCGGAAGTGATGGCGGAGAAGGGGAAGACGCTCGGCGAACTCGTCGCGGATTTGAGCCGGGAATTCGGCCCCCATTTCTACGCCCGTACTGACCTGGAAGTGGAACTCTCCGCTGCCCAGCGCCTGGTGAAGCAGGTGGCGGAGGGGAAATTCCGGAAGGTGGCGGGACTCAAAGTGACCGCCGTGGAAGATCTGGATGGCGCCAAGATGCGCTTTGGAGATTCCGCCTGGCTCCTGGTGCGGGCCTCGGGCACGGAGAACATTTTGCGCCTCTATGCGGAGGCGCCTTCGCCCGAGCAAGTGAAAGCGCTGCTCGCGGAGATGGCGGCATTTGCCAAGGCGTAGGGGCGGAGCCGTCCTCCCTTCGCGTAG
>PMYF01000795.1:6369-9489 GCA_003171295.1 Acidobacteriota bacterium
CTGCTCCTTACCGGGTGGACGATCACTCTGCGCACGCTCGCGCTGCATTGCAGCACGCGCCCGTGGATCGCCGTGCTGGTCTACCTGGGCATTTTCGGAATCATCAACGAACTCGCGGGGCTCCCTCTCGATTTCCTGGGCGGCTTCTGGTTGGAGCACCGGTACGGTCTTTCGAACCTGACCTTCGCGGGCTGGGTCAAAGACCACCTGAAGGGGCTGGCGTTGGGGGGCCTGCTGGCCGCGTTGGGAGTCGAATTCCTCTATGCGGCGATACGCCTTTGGCCCGAGCGTTGGTGGATCCTGTGCGCCGTGGGGTTCGTGGGCTTCTTCATTTTGCTGGCTCATCTCGCGCCGGTATTAATATTTCCGCTATTCTATAAGTTTAAACCGCTGGAGAACCCTGGCCTGACGGAGCGCCTGCTGGAGCTATCGCGGCGCGCGGGTACGCGCGTGAGGGGTGTGTTCGAATGGAAACTGAGCGAAAAGAGCAAGAAGGCCAACGCCGCCCTGATGGGACTTGGTAATACGCGCAGGATCATCCTTTCGGATACGCTGCTCGAGCAATTTCAGGACGAGGAAGTGGAGGCGGTGTTGGCGCACGAATTCGGTCATCACGTGCACCACCACATGTTCCAGGGCATCGCGGTGCAAAGCGGAGCAACGTTTCTGGGATTTTATCTGATCGACCGCACCCTCGGGTGGCTGGGCCCGCATTTTGGATTTCAGGGAGCAGCGGACTTTGCGAACCTGCCGCTGCTGGCGTTGGTCTCGACAGCTCTTTCCCTGGTCCTGCTGCCGGCCGTGCACGCCTATTCACGTGGCTTGGAGCGCCAAGCGGATGCCTATGCACTGGAAGCGATTCCTTCCCGGAGCGCTTTTATCTCCAGCATGGAAAAACTGGCCGAACTTAACCTCGCCGAGAGCCGGCCTCATCCCTGGATTGAGTTTATCTTTCACAGTCATCCATCCATCGAAAAACGGATCGCCTCCGCGCGGAAGTTGCCAGCCTGACCTTCCGCCGCAGGTTCTCGATAGAATCCTGGCAGGTGACCCGGCGCAGCAAATGCGCGGAGCCTGCGTCGTGGGGCGTAGCGAGATCCTCAGGATGACATCTCTGTGGATCGATCAGGGATCTTATGGGATTTTCATTTGCGGGGTGGGAGGGACTTGCGGATGGCGTCCAGAACGCCATTAACGAATTTCACTGAATCCTCTCCGGAAAAACGGCGGGCAATTTCGAGCGCCTCGTTGATCGCCGCATTCGGCGGCGTCTCCGGGTGGTAAAGCAGTTCGCAAAGTGCTACGCGCAGGATATTTCGGTCAACGGCCGCAATGCGCTCCAGGCGCCAGTTCTCAGCATGCTCGCGAACCAGTTGATCGAGGCGGTCCACGTTGGTGACGACGTTTTGGAAGAGATCGCGCGCGAAGCCTTCCACCTCGCTATCGGCTCCCCGCTCCTGGAAGAAGGAGGCCCCCACCTGCTCAGGTGTGTTACCCCCAAGTTGCCACTGGTAGAGCATTTGCATCGCGTATTCGCGGGATTTTCTTCGTGAGGCCATGCCATTGGGGGCGGCCGGTACGGCTGGACCTGGTCCGTGCCGTGGGGCGCGCGGTTTGAATCATACCATTACTTCCCGATGAATTTCGCGGGCCGTTTCTCCAGGAAGGCACGAGTGCCTTCTTTCATGTCCGTCGTCGTGCAACAGAGGCCAAACAGCGTCGCCTCGAGAAACTGACCTTCGGCCGAGGACATCTCCATCCCGTGGTTCACCGCTTCCATTGCAAATTTGATTGCCAGCGGGGCGTTCGCGATGATCTTCAGCGCCAGTTTCTCTGCCGTCGCCAGCAAATCCGGGGCGGACACAACCTGGTTTACGAGCCCGATGCGGTGCGCCTCCTGGGCTGTGATGGGTTCACCGGTCAGAATCATCTCCAGAGCCTGGCATTTCCCCACCAGGCGGGGCAGTCGCTGCGTTCCGGCGTAACCGGGGATGAGGCCCAATTTCACCTCAGGCTGTCCCAGGCGGGCGTTTTCTGCGGCGACCCGCAGGGTGCACGCCATGGCCAGTTCGCAACCGCCGCCCAGCGCGTAGCCGTTGATCGCCGCGATGACGGGCTTGCCGAGATTCCCGATCAAGTCGAGGACCTTCTGGCCAGCCTGGGAGGTTGCTTTTCCCTCCACCGGGGTTTGCACGGCCAGTTCGTTGATGTCGGCTCCCGCTACGAATGCCTTGTCGCCGGTGCCGGTGAGAATCACCACCCGCACTTCTTCATCCTTTTGGAGGTGCTGAAAACAATCGAATAACTCCTCCACCACCGTGCGGTTCAGAGCATTCAGTTTTTCCGGCCGATGGATGGTGACGTAACCGATGGCGTTACGCTTCGCATACAGCAGCGTTTCATAGACCATGCTGTGGATCTCCCCCGGCTGAACGGCGACCGGTATGGCTTTCTTCAGTCCCTCCAGGTGTAGCGTTCCGAGGATACTGTGGCTCAGGCTGGTTGGCGCCGAACCCGGGAATAGCCCCGCGCGGGAATTGAAGCTCCTCAAGGGTATCAGTCTGTGAATCTGGAAATCAGAACGCGTTTTCCGCCTTCCTTGCGAGCCCGGTCCAGCGAAGTTTCCAGCCGGTTGATCACCTCGGTGATGCCGTCTACGGCTTCGAAGTCCGGTCCCAGTGGAACGTCGCACACCGCCGCGCAGAAATCGTGGGCATTCCCCCCATCCACCCGGACATGGGTAAGCGCGCGCCGCACTTTTTCCACCGCGAGCCCCGCCTGCGGCAAGGCCGTATCCGGAAACAGCACGGCGATCGAAAGCGGACTGTAGCGAATGGAAATGTCGTTCTGGCGCAGCGTGGGGATCATAACCTTGCTGATCTGCTGCACGAAGCGTTGTACGCCAGCGTCTCCCAGCAGTTTCATCAGGGCGTGGGGATTCTCCGGCTCGATCAGGCATACCGATAGCGGTTGGGTCTGATCCTTGGAACGCTGAGCCTCGGAGAGAAGGCAATCCAGATAAGAACTGCGCGGCAGCAAACCCGTTGAGGGATCGGTACCGGCCAGCGAATGCACGAGCCGCCGCAGCTTGGTATTGTTCACGGCGATTACGACTTGGGT
>PMYF01000324.1:0-14057 GCA_003171295.1 Acidobacteriota bacterium
TCCGATACAGCACTAAGACTTCCGGGGAGTCAGGGGCCGCATTTCAACCAGCCGGGAGGTTATCTGTCCCCGTGGCGCATCTCAGGCCAGGAAGTGGAAGCGTTCTCCCGAGTACGCCCTGACACGATACTCAAGGGTGGCGGAGCGAGCACACTTAGGGTAAACCGACGGTGAATGAGGCATGTCGCCACGACTATCGCCAGTCCGAACTTCCGGTGGGTACAACGACCAAAATGAGTAATTCGTTCAGAGGTCAATGATCAGGTCATGTCAGGTTTTGTCGATCCATAGCGTTGTCCCTTATTTGTCCGCGTAAACATTCGCAAGCTGTAACCGCATCGTCTCGAAGCGAGTTTCGACGATACGCGCGAATCGGCGGAGAAGTTCGTAACCCAGGTCGTGGTCCTGTTCGGCTTTGTCGCGAAGGCAGTGACCGTCCATAGCAAAAGCACGTATAGCCTCGATAGTTTTCGCAGAAAACTTCCATCGATAAGGAGGGAACAGCCACGACCAGCCCAGAATATCACCTTCGCCTAGGGTGAGAATGTTGAGAGGGCCCCGGCGTTCAGACTTTATCGAGAGCGCCACTTTCCCCTCGCGTATGAGATAGAATTTCTCTGCATCTTCACCCTCGCGGAAAATGAACTCCCCCGCTTGAAAGCGGGCATTGGAGGCACATCCAACTACAAGTTCGCGATGACGTGTTGGCAGATCCACGAAAAACGGATGCTCGATCAGAACGCGCTGAAGGGTTTCCATACCTATATTCCTCCGCAATAAGCATAATCCTGGCTAAGGTCTTTTGACAGCCTGATTTCATGGACGCCTGGGGCGTTCCGCTTCCCATAGGCCCGCCAACTCCTATTGTTCGGTGCGCCGAATCCAAGGCTGGACGGTGGGCGGAGCATCTCCCAGGAGTCAGGTTACTTGCAGCGCGCTCACGCCTTGGGCAACGAGCAGCAGCCCATGCATGCCCGGCGCCCCAGATTCCGGCGAATCTCACCCTGCCACCCCAGAATGACTGTCGCCGCGTCAGAGAGTGTAAGTACTTTCATGCCCCCTGAAGTCATGAAATCTCAGGACGCGCAATTGCTTATTGCCCTGCGAATGGCTGACAGCGACCGCCAACCTGCGGTGTGCAGGACGGGCTAATATTTTCTAGTAGTTACTTTTCCGGACATTGAAATGCCGCAAGGGATGGAATTAATAACTGTGCCATTCATCGCAGTACACACAGGGATAACGACACAATGCCCGATCGGCCCTTTTCGCCCGCTCCTTTGTGTCCTCTTCGTTCAGCCTAACCCGTTTAACCCCTTCATGTCCCTGATGACTTTGGAGACAGCGATTTGGCTGAAGGCTTGCTCAACCCAGGTTGGCCGGAAATGGGAGAGAAATGCCTTTGGCTGAGTCAATCTCCTGGCACGGCGTTTTCTGGCTAATCGCCGAGGGTGTAGGAGAAGCCTTTGGCCTTCGCCGAGCCCTTTCAATATAGAGCCGGGTAGGGGCATTATTGGCGAGAGTGACTCCAACCTGTACCCTCGCCTTGTTAAGAACGGCCGCGTGGCGGTGGAGATGGACCTGCCATCCAAGGGAAGCTGTATGATTCGTGCCGAAGGCGCTGGTGGAGCCGTGCTTGGCAACGGGCGCGGTGCGAGCGACGGAAGAAACGGAGACCGTTGGCCTTAAGGGTGGGGTGCTGATGGACATGTGCCGTGAAGGCTATGAACAGGGGTTCGAAATCTATAGTGCGATTGCGGAAGTGATGGCGGCCCGCCTGATCGCGACATGGCTGCAGTTGGTGAACGTTTTCCCGGTCGGCTGGGATCGCTTCAATGGGAACGGGTTAGCCAGAGCTAGGTTGGAACGCCACTTGGAGGCAGATTCTCTATGACACCAAGCCTTCCCCGGGTTGCCGCCAGTGTGGTGGTATCCAAGGGTTCGCTGCAGAAGGTTTTCGACAACTTGCGTGTGTCTGGCTTCTCAC
The DNA here is from genome assembly GCA_003171295.1 of Acidobacteriota bacterium. Lineage (GTDB taxonomy): Bacteria > Acidobacteriota > Terriglobia > UBA7540 > UBA7540 > Bog-366. Next base: position 1,988 of record PMYF01000324.1, read on the forward strand.
TGGTAGGCCCGACTATTCGCGAAGGCGCCATTATTTTGGACGAGATCACCCAGATGAGCGAACTTCCCGTGGGTTGGAGCGACCAGCAGACCCCAGGACGTTATCGCTTGCAGCAGACCCGTGAACCTCAGTACTTCGCCTATAGTTGTGGGCCGCAATCGTGGAAGAAGTACTTGCTCCCCCCGCGGCTCAAACTCTTTTCTGTGGATACGGAAAGTGGCAACTGGCGAGTGCAGCCGGCGCAGAACCTGACGCCCCGCTATGCCTTCATCGGGGTGCGCGCCTGTGAGTTAAGCGCCATCGCCATTCAGGACCGGGTCTTCATGGCGGGAGAATTCCGCGATCCCCACTACGCGCGCCGGCGGGGGCCGATTTTCATCCTGGCCGTGCAATGCACCCAGTCGGCCTCAACTTGCTTCTGTGTTTCCATGAAGACGGGCCCCCGTGCTGCAGGAGGATTTGATTTGGCCCTGACAGAGTTGCCCGACACCTTCGTGGTGGAGGTCGGCTCCGAAGCCGGCTCAGAGATGCTCCGCGACGCCGCTTGGGAGCCCGCCACGGCTTTTGACTTGGGCCGCGCTGCGCAGGCCTGCCAGCGGGCCGAGCGGGAGATGCAGCGGCAAATGCGCACCGACGATCTACCCCGCTTGCTCTATGAGAGCCTGGAGCATCCCCGCTGGGATGAGGTTGCCACGCGCTGCCTGTCGTGCGCAAACTGCACGCAGGTTTGTCCCACCTGCTTCTGCGTAACCATGGAAGACCACAGCAATCTGCAAGCCACGGCCGCGGAGCGGACCCGCGTGTGGGACTCCTGCTTCGCACTGGATTTTTCTCATGTGCATGGCGGAAATATTCGCCCCACTATCCGCTCACGCTATCGCCAGTGGCTGACCCACAAGCTGGCGTCGTGGATTGATCAGTTCGGCGTTTCCGGCTGTGTCGGCTGCGGGCGCTGCATCACGTGGTGCCCGGTGGGGATTGATCTAACCGAAGAAGTGCAAGCGATTCGCGACAAGGCCTTCAAATGAGCGTTGCTAATCATACTCTCGATCCTCGTTCCACCCCGCTGGACCCCATGTTGCCGCATCCGGCGGAGATTCAGAGCATCCATCCAGAGGCTTACGGCATCTCCACATTCTCGCTGAACTTTGTTGATCCCGCCGAAGCTGCCGCTTACCACTTCTCGCCCGGACAATTCAACATGCTCTACTTGCCGGGCTTTGGCGAAGTGGCCATCTCCCTCAGCTCGGACCCGGGCGAGCCCCAGGTGCTGGGCCATACCATCCGTTACGCGGGCAGCGTGACGCGCGCCTTAGGCCGCCTACGGGTTGGCGACCTTTTGGGGGTCCGAGGGCCTTATGGAAGCGCGTGGCCGCTCGAAAACGCTCCGGGAAAGAACTTGGTGCTGGTGGCGGGAGGGATTGGGTTGGCTCCGTTGCGGCCGGTCATTCTCTCTGTGCTGCGGCAACGCGATCTGTACGGACGGGTACTGCTTCTCTACGGCGCGCGCACCCCCGCCGACCTGCTCTACCACGACGAGATCGGGCGCTGGCGGGAGGGCGGAGTCGAAGTGCACATCACGGTGGACTTGGCGGACGAACAATGGAAGGGACAGGTGGGCGTGGTGCCACAGCTCTTCTATCGGATCCGCGTCGATCCCAAGCAAACGCTGGTGATGACTTGCGGGCCGGAAATCATGATGCGCTTTGTAATTTACGAAGCCTTGGCCCGGCGCATTCCCAAACAATCCGTCTTCGTTTCGATGGAGCGCAACATGAAGTGCGCCGTGGGTTTTTGCGGCCACTGCCAGTTCGGGCCCACGTTCATTTGCAAGCAAGGCCCGGTGCTCAACTTCGCTGCTCTCGAGCCGTTCTTTGGCAAGGAGGACTTCTAAGATGTCGTCGGAAGCGCGTCCCAAGTTAGCGGTCTATAAATTCTCCTCCTGCGACGGCTGTCAACTCTCCTTGTTGAGCCTGGAAGACGAACTTCTGAGCCTGGTGGGGGAAGTGGAAATCGCCTACTTCCTGGAAGCCCGCTCCCAGAAGTTGGACGGGCCCTATGATGTGGCACTGGTGGAAGGCTCGGTCACGACCGCGGAAGACCTCGAGCGGCTCGGCAAGGTTCGCGAGCAGTCGAAGTTTCTAATCACTATCGGCGCCTGCGCAACGGCCGGAGGCATCCAGGCACTTCGCAATTGGGCGGAGGTGGGAGAATTCGTGCGGGCGGTCTACGCCACGCCTGCCTACATCCACACGCTGGAACAGTCGACGCCGATTTCGACGCATGTGGCGGTCGATTTTGAGATCAACGGCTGCCCCATCAACAAGTATCAACTTCTGGAAGTGCTCACCGCATTGGTGATGGGGCGCACGCCACACCTCCCCCGCCATTCGGTATGTCTGGAGTGCAAGCAGCGCGGCACGTCCTGCGTGATGGTGTCACAGGGAACGCTCTGTTTGGGTCCCCTGACGCTGGCCGGATGCGGCGCCCTGTGTCCTGCCTACCAGCGCGGCTGCTATGGTTGCTTTGGGCCGATGGAAAGCCCCAACCCCGATTCCTTCTCGGGTTACCTGCTGAAGAACGGTACGCCGCGGGCGGAACTCATCCGCGTGCTGCGCGGCTTCACCGGTTATGCGGAGGTGTTTCGCTCGGCGGGTGACAAGCTCGCGAAGACGGCGCCTTAGTTCCGCCCCTCCTCCGTGAAAGGTAGTGACCTCATGGCTGATGAAATCGCAAAAGCCGAGAAAACTGTAAGAATTGAGAACCTGACGCGCGTGGAAGGCGAAGGTGGCATCTACGTCCGAGCCGAAGGCGGGGAATTGCGTGAGGTCAAGCTGAATATCTTCGAGCCACCCCGGTTCTTCGAGGCGTTTCTGCGCGGGCGCCATTTTCAGGAGGTGCCCGACATCACGGCCCGCATCTGCGGCATCTGTCCAGTGGCTTACCAAATGAGTTCTGTGCACGCCTTGGAGGCTGCTCTGGGGGTTCGGCCCGGCCCGGAAATCCGCATGCTCCGCCGCCTGCTCTATTGTGCAGAGTGGATTGAAAGCCACGCGTTGCACATTTATCTCCTCAATGCGCCGGATTTCTTGGGGTATGAGAGTGCGGTGGCGATGGCCTCCGACCATCCTCGAGAGGTCGAGCGGGGCCTGCGCTTGAAGAAGATCGGCAACAGTCTGTTGGAGCTGTTGGGGGGGCGCGCTATCCATCCGGTGTCGGTCTGCGTCGGGGGCTTCTACAAAGTGCCCCGCCGAAAGGAACTGGAGAAGCTCCGCGAGGACTTTCTCTGGGGCCTGGAGGCTGCCCAGGAAACTGTGGTGTGGGTTTCAAGCCTGACGTTTCCCGAGTTTGCACCGGAATATGAGTTTGTTTCCGTCTCGCATCCCACCGAGTACCCCATGAACGAGCGCCGCATTATCTCTTCGACGGGTCTGAATATTGACCCCGCGGATTTCGAGCAGGTTTTCTTGGAAGAGCACGTGGCGCATTCCACCGCCCTCCACTGCGTGCGCGCCGATCGGGGTTCGAGTTACTTTGTGGGGCCGCTGGCGCGCTTGAATCTAAACTCCGACAAACTCTTGCCCCAGGCTCAAGCGGCGGCGCGTTCCTGTGGAGTGTCATGGCCGTATCATAACCCGTTCATGAGCATCGTGGCCCGCGCCATCGAGCTGGTGCAAGCTTTCGAGGAGGCAATCGGCCTCATCGAGGCCTATCAGGAGCCGGCCACGAGCCGCGTGGAAATCCGCGTCCACGCCGGAGAGGGGTGCGCGGCCACCGAAGCGCCGCGCGGGATGCTCTATCATCGCTACCGCATCAATGACCAGGGCTTGGTGGAAGCTGCTAAGATTGTCCCGCCGACCTCTCAGAATATGCGGCGGATAGAAGACGATCTCCGACAACTTCTTCCGGGCGTCCTGGATCAGCCCGAAGCGGAAATTGCGCGGGTCTCCGAGAACTTGGTGCGGAGTTACGACCCATGCATATCCTGCTCGACCCATTTCCTCAAGCTGAAGTTTGACCGCGATTGACATGACAACCGGGGACCACGAAAATAGGGGGAAAGAACCCCCGCGCTTTATGGTTGTGGGCTGTGGCAATCCGTTCGCCGGCGACGATGGTGTGGGGCTTGAAATCGTTCACCGCCTTACGGGCGGCGGCTACGGGTGCGAGTTCCGAGAGCTGCCGGAGGGAGGGATTGATTTGCTGGACCTCTTTGACCGTGCCGATATTATTCTGTTTGTGGATGCGGTTCTTAGTGGCGCACCTCCAGGTACTCTCCACTTGGTTCCCCTGCCCTCACGTCAAGTCGTACCGCGGGCGCTGGGGAAGGTTTCATGCCACGGCTGGGGGTTGGAGGAGACTTTGAGCTTGCCGCTGGCTGTTGGCTGGCGAGTCCCGCGGATGATGCTCTTGGGGATCGAGTTGGAGAATGCCGCGCAAGGCGCTTCACGCACTCCCCCCGTCAACGCGGCCCTCGAGAGGGTGATCGAACATTTCCACGAACTTCGGGCAGCGCTGGAAATGAGTAAGTCTCCGCTCTGGTCAGACCAGCACACCTACCCACCCGGCGAAGGCCAGCTTTCCTCAGTCACGACGTTCCGGGAAGGCGCCCACGCCGTGCACATGTAAGATTGCGTCCTGCATTACGGCCGAGATGGGCCGGCTCCTACGGAGTCCTAATGCAACGCTGCACTATGCGCACCGAAGTGCTGAACTGCACGGCCAATTGTCCTAAGCTGCCTTGGCCCCGCCGATAAGCCTCGGTGATCGCTCTTCGGTCTTCCTGGGTCAAGTGTGCGCGGGGGGACCCCCTATACGCATCCCCTTGAAACGCGCATTCCGCATCCCAGCATTGACCCTTTCTACGATCAGAGACCGCGCAAATTCCGCCATCGCTCCGATGATCTTGAACATCAGCGGTCGGAAGTTGTGCTTAGGTCAAGGTTGTCGCGTAAGCTGACAAAAGCCACCCCCAGAGCTTCAAGTTCGGCCAATGCGTTCGCCAAGTGGCGAAGTGATTGTCCAAATCTATCCAGCTTCCACACAAGGTCGGCGTCAAAATGGCGTTGCTGAGCATCCGTCATGAGCCTATCCAGTTCCGGCCTTCATTCCTTGGAGCCCAAGGATAGATCTTGCCTGTCGGCAAGGGCAACCTGATCATCNNTCGAGGAAATAGCTCCTGCCTTGAGGAGTGTCAGCAGCATTTTCACCTGTGCCGTCTCTCGGTCGTGCTCTGGTCAAATGATCGTGCAGTCGGATGGTAAGCCTTGAGCGGTCCGTTGGGTGGGTCGTTATCCCGAAACGAGCGTCGGGTCCTCGAAGCGGACTTCGGGGGCGTTTGGTGGTGGGAAGGGGATGTATCAACAGGAATCGCGTCATACGAAACGCTGCGGCGTTTATCGTGGGTAGTCACCGATAACAGGTTCTTTAGCGCAATCCTGCGCGGGCATAGGGCACTTCTGCGAGTAGGCCGTTATACGTCAAAGTGCCCGGCGTGGCGATGTCCGCGAGGAGTACTAAACACTTGGCGACTAATACCGACCTATCTCCGTTGCGCGTACCAAGCGGCGCCTGTCCATTCAGTTAGGCCGAAGCCAACCGCATGGATCACACCTTGATATGGGAGAGTGCACATCGGTATCTGAAATGTTCGGCTCCTGCTCGCAGTACCAACAGGCCTGCGCGGCCTGGCAGTCATTGGGCCTGGTGTGTTTTGTCGCCGTTATGCGGGAAACCCCATGTCAAGCCCCCAAAGCCGGACCATGTGGTTCAACCCCATAGGCATCCAAAATATCGCCTAGAGTTATGACGCCTTCCAGCTTATGTATGTCAGCACGGCTAACTACCGGCAGAACGTCCAGCCGGGCCGCACCCATGCGATCGAGCGCCTGATCAAGCGTGTGGTCTCCATGAACGTGGGGAAAAGTAAGCGCATCCACAAGCTCAGCAATCGGCTTGGCAGCACCTTCCGCGAGTTCCCGCTGGAGCGTCGGTAGACTAATAACGCCCACTACGCCTCGTCGATCAGTCACCGGCCAAGCCCGGAATTTACTCGAACGAATCTGTTCCAAGGCCTCTCGAACCGTCAGTTGTGCTGGGAGAACCTCGGTCGCGGTGCGCATAACCCGGATTAGCTGGTGCTGATCGTGCCGCTGGCGAGTTTCCGCCGTGGGGAGGTGTATGCCATCCTGTATGGCCAGGGCCTCGTAGATCGGTTGCCTCTGCAGCCGCGAAGAAATGAAAAGGCTCACCAGATTCGAAATCATCAGCGGGACAATGACCGCATAGTCTTGCGTCATCTCAAAGATTATCAGCACCGAGGTCATAGGAGCCCGCACGATACCCGCGAAGACCGCGCCCATCCCGACCAAAGCATAAGCCCCCGGCGTTGCGGTATAGGTAGGCAACAACCAGTGCGCCAAAGCCCCCACGGCACCTCCCAGCATGGCGCCAATAAACAGGCTGGGGCCGAAAATGCCGCCGGCGTTGCCCGAGGCATAACTGGTGGCAACGGCGAGAAGTTTCAGGACCACCAGCAGCACCATCAGGTTGATCGCCATCCTTCCGTTTAACGCGTCGCCGACGTACTTATAGCCCACGCCCAGAACCTGCGGCACAAACCAACCCATCAGACCGACCAGCAACCCGCCCGCCACGGGTTGGAACCAGAGCGTCTTCTTCGGGAACCGCAGGAAGCGCTCCCGCATGCCCAGCAAAAGCTTGGTGAAGGCCACCGAAACCAGACCGCCGGCCAGGCCGAGGACCGCATAGACCGCAAACTCCAGCGGATGGACCAGTTGGTATTGCGGAACCTTGAAGAGGGGGTTATTGCCGAGGAGCATGCGTAGAACCACCCAGGAAGTCGCCGAGGCCAACACCACCGCACCCATCACGGGTGCGTGGAGATCGCCCATGATCTCTTCGAGCGCAAACAGCACTGCTGCCAGAGGCGTATTAAACGCGGCCGCAATGGCCGCCGCCGCTCCCACCGGGATCAGCCCCTTTACTTGCTCGGAAGGAAGCCCCAAGAGGCGCCCCAGCACCGAAGCAATGCCACCTCCAACCTGGACGGCAGGTCCCTCGCGCCCCAGCGGGATTCCACTGGCCAGCGTGGCTGAAGTACAAAGGAATTTTCCGAAGACGGTGCGAATCGTGATCACGCCTTGGCGCGCAAACAACGCAGCCTTCGTCTGCGGAACGCCGCTGCCCCGCGCGTTCGGAAAATAGCGGAACAGTAGATAGCCCGTGCCCAGCGATCCCAGCACCGGGATGAGTACTCGCCGCCAGGCAGAGGAGCCGACGGGATACAACCGCATGCCCAGTCGTTCAGTCAGCAAGATGAACGCGACGACTGCCAAACCCGTTAAGGCACCGATCACTAGCGCTAGCACCAGAATGACCTGACCCTCACGTTTCTGCAGGTCGGCTAGACGCTGTCGCAAGGGGATTCTCCACCGATCCCCCTGCCTCTTGTCGCCTTCACTCATCCCAGAAGTTCTCCTCCAACAGAATATCCTAATTATGGATCTCCTTCTCGGTGATTGAGAACCCCTCCAGATGGTCCCTCCAGGAAGCAGACGAATTGAATGGGCGATTTCCGCTCATCAGATTTGAGGCCCCCCCACATTTTCTGCATTACCGCGCGCGGGAACTCCGGCCATCAAACCGAAGCGATCTCCAGATAGGCCCCGAGTAACGGCGCAGTGTTTACCAATCCACTTGGCTATGTATGTCGGCAAACCATTCTCGTGATGTGGAGTTTAGCGACGACGAGCCATAAGCACGGTTATGGCCGTTACACGTCAATGTGGATTGTTACCGGGTGCTTCGGCCAGAGGCAAGGATTGCGACCGCGAATTGGTCGGTAAACAGTAGGCGACAAGGCAGGATCTATTTCCTCGAACCCCGTTCGGGGGATCTGAACGTGGTGGGCCATTTATCCGGGTTCGCTACACGACAAAGTGGAGTGCTTGGGATTCGTGGTCCAGCTTCCTTCGATGAAACTCTGGGAATTCGCGCCGCAGCGATTGAAGTAAGAGTTAACAAAAAAACCCGGCGAGCAATGCCCGCCGGGCAAGACGAAAATCCATGAAAGAGTTATTGGCTAAATGCCACTCCGTTAAAGCCGCCGACGCCAATTGCGTTTGACATCGCCACAAGTGTGAGGTCGCCGTATGCGTCGATGGAAAAGACGTCAATGTGACCTTCGCTGTCGGCCGCCCCCGTGTAAATGACCGCGAGCCACTTGCTATCGGCGGACACTGTTATGTCCGTCGGTACGCCCGGCAAGGGTATTGATTTGTAGAACATACCGCCTTGGCCGTCGCTGAAGAATATCGAGATGACCATCCCAGGGGAATTGCCCGTATACCACGCGCTCCCCGGCCCTTTGGCCACCCAGCAGGGGGCGTTGGAGGGAAACGGCGGGGTCGGCCCGGTTATCGGAAAAACATTCCGGTTCTTGTTCACAATGGCGAAGCTATCGGGACTATGGGCCGGAGTGAATCCCAGAATGTCTCCCCAGAACGCTTCTCCGAGCGGGGTATTGTTCGCCATGGCGGGGAGGGTTACGGTGGCACTCGCCCCGCTGAGCGCCCCAAATGGCGTGAGGGGCAGTTGAAGGACGGAGCCTGACTTGAGGGTGACAGCCGCCCAGCTCTTGCCGGCCACGATCTGCCCAGCCGAAGTATCGGAGAGAGCGACAACTCCTCCCTGAACATTGCCCTCTGGCCACGCGTGACTCTCGGCGCAATTTGTGCCGACCACGAAGAGATGTTTCCCGGTGAGCGCGACAGAATCAGGGTTTACACAGCCATGAGACAGCTTTATCTTAGGCCCCACGGCGATGAAGTCCTCATACCGCACCAATTGAGTGACGTTATTTGATCCGTAGTTTGCTACAGCTCCGAGTTCGTCCTTGAACTGTAGAATTCCAGCATTGCCACCTGCGCCGCCATTGCCACCCGTCGGCAACATGTCCACCATAGATAGCGACGGCGTCCCAGCGCTATTCAGCTTGAATACAACAACAACGTTCCCGCTTGCGTTATTCGTGCTCGTGAGCACGAACACGCTGCGTGCTTCCTCGCCTGCAACCGCCAATGCGGTTGCGAAAAATATCACCGCCAGCATACCGCCAGCGCGGTACAGATTGATTTTCAAGGTACCGTCCTCCTTTATTGGATTGGAATTCGCACTGCATCGATTGAGGCGACAGTTAACACTCACGGCGGCTAGCGTCGCCCGATAAGGCTCGCGGCCCCCGCTTGGAGGCACATAACCTACCCGAAACTTCATGCATCCTCCTTATTACAGTTCAGTTCACGTTGGCGGCCGGAGGGCTGGCCCCAAACCAGCACACTCCCACACCGGGGATTTCGAATTTCCAAAGCCCATTGTGGCTATCGCCGCTTGGCGCCACTGCTGAATCAGTTAGCACTTCCCCCAAACTATGGAACTGTCATTCCCTCCTTATCAACTATGTCGCGCCTGGAACGAAAATCCCCCTTAAAGAAATTTTAGAATTTTCATTGGACTTTGACGGAGCCCTGAGAAGGAATGTCTTTGCGTGACTGGCGAAGGGGGAAATGGCCTATAATATTGACCTATACTTTTGAGGACCGGCCAAAAAATTGAAAACTCGTGGCGTTTGGGTGGTGGTGGTTTGTCTTTGGCCGACGTTGCTCCTGGCGCAGCGTCCCCTGTACATTGGCGCCTTGGGTGGACTGGCGACGCTTTCGGGGGACGGGAGTTCGAACATCACGGCTTCCTCGGCCGCGACCTCACTTTATGCTCCTCAAAACGGGGGCGCGGCCAGCCTTTTTTTGGGTTGGCACATTTTCAAATACGTCAGCATTCAGGGCAATTACATTTGGAACCGCAACGATTTGACGCTGACTTCGACGCTTTCGAATCCTGCCGCCGTTAGTTTCTATAAGCAGCCGATGTCGAGTACGGAAAACGCCTTTATTGGGGATGTTCTGGTCTATTTTCGAGCGCGGGGCGACCGGATCAGGCCGTATCTTTCTCAGGGAGGCGGCGTGGTGCTCTTCAGCAGCCGCGTAAGTGGCAGCGCGCTCTCAAGCGGCAATCTGTTGGCGCCGCCCGGGAATTCGAGCTCCACGTTCCCCGGCTCACGCACGGCCGTCGGTCTGGACGTGCGAGTGGTCCATGCCTGGTATTTCCGCTACACGTTTGGTGAGAACATCAGTCACAATCCTGTGAGCGCCCAGCTTTCGCCTCCCGGGCAGCGCTTGCTCAAGAATTTCCAGAATCTTTTCGGTATGTTTCGGACGTTCTGATCACGTTTTTTTGAATGCCACGTAGGGGCAGTGACCCCAGTAAATGGGCGGTGGCTCAACCTTTTCACCGAGCACACGTGCGTGGCATATACTGCAACAATTGAAGCATTTCGCCGATGCCCCGAGCGGCATATGCTCCCACAAGCTCTCAAAAACGCACAGTCCGTGACCGGCGCGGCGCGTCTCGGCAAGATTCAACAGGGGTCCGGATTGCTCTTGCCGTCGGATAAGGGCGGAGTAGGTTTTCGCCTTCACCCGCGAGGGGGCGCGTTCAACTCGGGGGGCGGTTTCCGTCTCCTGGGCGAGGCGCAAAAAGAGCTCGTCGTCTTGTAGGGGCTTATCGCTCATTCCACTTCCTTTTGAACTGTTCTCGAGCCCGGGCCAGAAGCCGCTCGATGGCCTTCTCGGTTCGCCCGGTCTCTTGAGCAATTTCGCTGAGACCCCGCTTTTCCCAATATCGCCAGCGCAAAACGATAGAGTAGGCCTCGGGGAGGCTGGCGAGAACCTCCTCGGTCTTCTTGGCCGCCTGTTGTTGCTCGATCGCCTCCTGAACGTTGTGGGGGTCGACGGGCTCAGGACCAGGACCTCCCTCCTCGCCAGGAACCTCAACCTCCCGCAAACGTTTCCGGTAATGGTCTTCCACCTTGTGCCGGGCAATGCCGAGGAGCCAGGAGCGGAGCGAGGATTCTCCTCGGAACTTTTCCAGGTTTTCCCATGCGGCGAGGAACACTTCCTGAACCAGATCGTCCATGAACTCGGTGTGCGGGATGAGCCGTCCTCGAACGTAGCCATAGACGTGGTCCGCATAGCGGTTGACGAATTCCGCCGTCGCCTTGCGGTCCTTACGCAAGACTTCGAGAACCAACTGCGCATCCGATGACTCGGGGGCCACCGGGGAGTGCGGTTCAGTTGCCTGCGCTTTCGTCGGCGTGGCGTCCATCACTATAAGTGTCGCTGTAAACGCGAACTTCCCCCTGCGAGCCACAGACAGTGTAATCCTGCGTGGGGGTTTTTCTCATGCCCGAAGCCCCAGCGGCAACCGGACGTCGTCAATCTGGATGTGGCACGCTGCTACCGTCGCCTTACCCAAAGCAAAATGGTTGAAACTCGACCACCGCCACTCTTCCGGTCGCTTCACCTGCCCGTTCCGGACGGGATCCAATTCTTCCAGTTGAGCTCCTTCAGGGCGAAGTCACGGAAACATGGAATCACATCCTACCTAAGTTCCCTTGCAGGAAATTCAACGGGTTAGATCTGATTACCCGCGACAAACGCCACAGGGCAGAGCGAAGTCGCTCAACTCCCGGATCGTCGCACACTCGGAAAATACGCTCATGTGGTCGCACAGGAATATATTCGCTCGTCTCACCGCAAGATGCATCTGCTCAGTTGGTTCCGGCACTGTTAATGATTCGGCCAAGTCGCCTTCCCGGAAAACGGCCGCCGACCAGTATCGACCCTGTGTAACGGCGTAGGGTTTACCGATTCCCCGTAATTTGGACGTATCGTTAAAACCGTGGAAATGCCTCACGNNACGGGGTTCTGGGAAGTCGGCAGTGCAACGTACCGGTGTCACTCGGATGTGTAAACGCCACGCTTGTCGCAACGGCCGCGCTGCGTAGAGGGCACGTTTACTGTCCAATTTCATCGACGACGAGCAGATAACAGCGCCGTCCATCCAGTAGTCTCCAACGCAGGTTTGGGTTCTCCGAATCTAGACATACAGAACGAACCCCATCCCCCTTCCGCATCGAAGGAGTTAGAGCCGC
>PMYF01000324.1:14110-14583 GCA_003171295.1 Acidobacteriota bacterium
GGCTCGTTGAAGGGACTCTCATTTTCATCGACGGGATCCGAGGGTTTCGAGGATTCTGCGGCCTTCGCACCGTTCCCGTTCTTTGACGGCCCCAGGAACCTGAGCGTGGAGACGACTACTTCTGTCACATCGTGCTTCCGGCCCTCGCGATCCTCGTAACTCCGTAACTGGAGTCTTCCTTCAACGTAAACGAATTTCCCCTTCCCCACAAATTCGCCTGCGATTTCAGCCCATCGCCGCCAGGCGACACACCGGATCCAGAGCGTGCTGGTCTTCTTCTCTCCGCCGCCGTTCTTATAGGTTTCATTCACCGCCAAAGAGAAGTTCGTCACCGGGATGCCGCCCGGCGTGAACTTCATCTCACTGTCGGCGCCCACGTATCCAATGAGCATCACCTTGTTCAACATAATGTGTCCCGTGGAACGCACAGGCTGGAACGAGCCTGCTCGTCCGTCACGTGCCTCCTTTTTGTC
>PMYF01000363.1 GCA_003171295.1 Acidobacteriota bacterium
CACACCGGCCAGGGTGAAGATCAGGGAGCAGACCTCCGTTGATCCGTACTGTACAGCCACAAGCGGGATATCGAGCCAGGCGCCTGGGATAGGCACGGTCAGGAAGAGGAACAGGAGTGCGAATACGCCAGCCCGAAAGGCCCGTGTTCCGTAGCAAAGGATGAATCCGCCAATCCAGACCGTGACCAGCGCGAGTACCCTTGCGGAAAGGGAGTTCTCTGCTCCGAGCTGATCCCATGCCCACCCCGCGGAGAAATTCAACGTTAGACCAATGAGCAGCAGAAGAATTCCCACTCGCGGACTGTATTCGACATTCGTGAAAACCCTTTTCCGTTCCAGAAACACCAATACGATGGTGATAAAGGGGATCAAGAGGATATGCGAGTACTTGTCAAACTCATGCCCGCTCCGCAGGGAGTAATCTACCAGTGTCCTGAGCGGTGTCCAGAACACGAAAACGGAAACAACTACCCACGACAAGAAGAGCATGTTCCTTGGTGAGCCCAATCTCGCTCGATGCCCGGCAATCGATGTAGCTCCAGACTGGCGAGTCGCGTCTTGTCCCGGAGGCGGGACCGAAGCACCCAGTAATGGATCCGGCATTAGTAAGGACCCCCCGTTGGAAACGATGGCCGACTGCGAAGAAGGCCTCAAACAAACCGTTGCTTGACTTCAGGGCTCGAACGAGTTGTTCACACGCGCCCCGGGCGCCTGCCCCACTGGCGAGTCGAAGGCATATAAGATCCTGTCGCCGGCCAGGCTGGCGTAAGCCAGGCGGGCTCGCTCCCGGCCCGGCCCTTCGATTCGCCACCGACCAGCTTCGCCGGTAATCTTCATTCGGGCCCGATCTCTCCACCAATGGTCAACCTCCTTCGGCAAAGCCATCCAGACCTCTCCTTGTTTGTACAATTGCGAAAGGCGTGCCAGGAGGGCCGTGTAAGTCTCGCGGGCCCTTTTCTCCAGGCAATAGTCAGGATGGACGTTAAAGCTGAGGAGGCCGTGGTTCTCCGTGATCAGCTTGATCTGCCGTTGCCAGAGGTCAAGGGAATAATCGGAGAAGATATTGAAGAGCGTATAGTCCTGCGCCGTGGTCACGGGAAGCTCCAGCACATTCCCGACAAAATAGGGCATCACAGTGCAGCACCCACCCAGTTGAGGATCCAGGTGCCCCACATTCGGAACCGACATGTCGTAGGAAAACTCATACGCGTCATACCAGTCGAGTTTGCGATAAAGCACGCCAGCCCGGAATCCCCGGGCGCCGTATTCCTTGGCATAGCGATTGATCTTTTCCGCACGCCGTAGGAATTCTTCCCGGTGGTCGTAGAGATGACCGTCATGGTTAAGGTCGTGAACGTTGACCTCAAACCCTTTAGCCCGGATCAGTTCCATCAGGCCCGGAGGCACAGAATATCGCTTCTCCGGGATGAACTGAAAAGAAGATTTGATTCCGAAAGATTCGTCAATCTCCATGAGCGCGGGACAAGAGTCAACGCCGCCCGATTCTTCCACATCGTGTGTCAGGATCGCGCAGCTCTTGTGACCGTCCGGCCAGAACCAGATGAAGGGGATTCGCTCAACGCGATGCGCCTTCATAGACAGCGCCAGAAGCTTCTCCAGAATTTGGTCGACGGTGCGATCGACCGGCCAACAAGGAAAGCGCCGCTTCTCCCAGCCCCGCAGCCACAAGCGCTGCAAATGCTTACGAATAGAAACGCTGAGGTGCGGGCGCAGGCGGTAATACAATTCCCACACCAGGGTAGTCGGCTTCGCCTCCCACCCTTTATTCCTCAGACCTCCCACGTAGCGTTCGCACCGCAAATTGTCAACTACCGCCGAAGGGTTGAAGGGGATATAGCAGGTCGTGCCTTCCGTCCGGACGTGATACAGCAGATCACAGGTTGCCTTGGCGGGCGTTTCGGCATAATAGCCCAGGGAGGATTGCCCGTAGCCGATGAGATCAGGCCCCAAGCGGAAGTAGCCTTCACCCGCGCAAAGGTCTCCGCGAAGGGCGAAGTCCGCGAAGACGTCAGGGCAGCAAAAATAGTCGATAAGCGCCTTATTTAATTCCCGGTTTGGATCGTTATCGTTCATGTGTATTACGACTTGTCCGAAGCTCCCCGCCCTGCGGAGGCGGGGAAAGGGTGAGGCGTTGACTTTACCCTACGTGCTTGTACAGCAGCCGGCCAGCCAGGGTCAGGAGGGAATCAGGTAGCCAGCCGAACACGTTCCGCGCGACCTGCATCTTCCAGCCACTGGCTGATCTTATGGACAAGCGCCGCGGGCAGCGGAAATAGGTGAGCGTTGAGCAGGCGCCTCCCAAACGGCCCTTGAACACCGCTTGGCCAGGATCATTTATTTCCGACCGGCCGAGATCGAATTCCTGGGCGCCCATCCCCTTGCCCTTCAGAATTGCCTTCCAGAACAGGAATGCCATCCCCCCCAACTTATGATACGTGCTATCCGAGCAGCCGTACTTATAAACGAGGGTCTGCTTGTAGGACAGCGTGAAAATGCTTGCGACCGGTTGCCCGTCTTTCGAGACCATCTGGATTCTGGCTTGCTCGCCCAGGCAATCGAGCAGGTTTCGAAACCATCTCAAGGGTTGGGGCGGAAGCCCGTGACGACGCCGGGTCAGGAGCAGCAGGTGGTGGAACTTCGCCAGAATCGATTCCGAGCGCCCTTCCTCATATCCCAGATGCTCCCGTTCGGCGCGTTGAATCTTCCTCTGCACGCAGCTCTTGTGCAGGCCGCGATAGAGGGAATCCTGATCGGGCCGCAGATCGAGGCGATGGAAGTGAAACTCCGCGCTCCTGCCGAACCCCCCAAGATCCTCCCGATGGGCGTTCCCGGGGAGCGGCCGGAGCTCGATGTACTTCCATTTCGCGCGGAGCTGTTCTTCCCGGAGCATGTCGACCAACGCCTCCAGGCTTTCTGGACTCTCCGCCAGCGGCTGGCAATGATCCGCAAAGGGAACAGAGACAATGCGGTGCCCCGTCAGCCAGCTCCGGACATGACAGAACACGAGTCCATTCCTCAGCTCTGCGCCAGGAGCCGCGTTGGTCACGACGAAAGGCTCATAACCGTAGGTCCGCCGCAGCGCCTCCAGCCACTCCGGCGTATGAAACACTGAGGCCTGCGGATGCCAGCCGAGGAACTTCCTCCAGCGCGGGTCCTGAAGCGGATCAAACTTGTGAACGGTTGTGTCCATTCCCGGCGCTTTCTGGCGCCAGCGTCCTGGCAGGTTGCTGAAAAACGGCATCTGTCATGCTGAGCGCAGCGAAGCATCTCGCCTTGGTTCGGCACAAAAACCCAGAGCCAAATCCTTCGCGCAGTATATCCTGAGCGGGCAGAGCGCGATTCTTCGCTTCGCTCAGAATGACAGCGAAGGACTCAGGATGACATCGACGCGAGGCTTTTTCAGCACCCGGCTAATCCAGTATCGGCGAAGCCAGAAGAAGCAATTCACCCGAGAGAACACGCAGCCTCAATATCATCAAAAAGCCGCAGGGCAGTCGCCTTCACCTGGGGCATGCTTTGCTCCAGCTCCTGCCGCACCGAAGCCCGCTGCTCGAAGGCACGGTCAACAAACATCACGATTTCTTCTTCCGTCATTTCTCGCGGGTCAGCCACAGAGCCGCCCCTGCCGATGCTTTCCATCACCCCGATGAACTTGTCCGTGTAGGCAATGGCCACCGCTGGGATGTTCTGCGAAAGCGCCGCGATGCAGGCATGCATTCTGGACCCGATGAAGAAGTCACACGACCCGATGATGTATTTGATTTCACTCTGGCTATAGCGGCCGCGCACAAACCCTAGCCGGCCTTGGTAGCAGGTCTTGAGTTCCTCATACACTTTCTCACAAACCGCCGCATCGCTCTCCCCAACACGGCCAAACACGTGGGGGACTAGGAGCACCTCGGCCTTCTTGATGTCAATCAGGAACTCGATCAATTCCCTCACCAAGCGGTTGTAATCGGCCCGGAGGCCGAACATGTTGTTGCGGGTGTAGCCCCCCATGGCTAAGAGGCCGCTGATATTGAGTCCGACCCGGCAGGAACCTTCCTGCCGCTCGGCCGGCAAACCGACCAAGTCGATCTGGGCGGGGGCAACAGCGTCAACCACAAACCCCACATCATAGTGAAACCTGAACTTGCCGGAGAGGTGCTCGAACCCAAAGCCTGCCGCAGTCTCGCGGAGACTCCTGTGGTCCCGCGCATAGACAAGCCGGGCGCGCCGCAAGATGTATCGAGCCGCAAGTCGCGCGATTCGGCTCTTGAATGGCCCGAGGGTTTGGGGAAGCAAAACCAGTTTCTTTCCCGCGAACAAGGCCAGGAACTGGGGCAAGGCCCCGTAAGCCAACCTGTCCAGCCCATAGATATCGCTGAAACTGTCCCCGCCCGACATCGAAACAACCAGGTCCGCCGCCTCAAGTTCTTTCAGGCAGGGATTCCCATTGATGATCTTGCGCCTAAGCCCCTTAAATGGAACGAGTTTCAGGAAGAGGCAGAGTAGGATTAGGAAGGCAGCGTTGTTCTTCAGATAGAACATCCAGGAAAACCGCATATTGACCAGGGGAATTGAAACCTGCTGGTCCCCAACCTCGAAGGTATAGGTGCGCCCCGTTTTCCCGTAATCAAGAATGAAGACCTCCGCCCGCGGCCAGCGATGCAGGATGCACTGGATCGTCCCCGCCGTGAGCGCACTGACCCCCATGTTTTGGGTTTCAAAGGAAACTCCCAGAAGACCAATCTTCATTTAGGGCCCTGTCCTCGCCCAGATAGCAAAGGGTGCTGCGAAGGGTCAGCGCCGAGGGGTTTGATCATGTCCGGCATGAATTGGACGCATTCTTCGACGGAGCGCTCCCACCACCGGCTCGCCCTGATTATCTGGCAGGTCTCCTCCGGGAACCGGAGCCTTATGAGGCGAGCAGGGTTTCCGGCGACCACGGCGAAGTCCGGGACGTCCTTGGTAACCACTGCGCCAGCCCCGACCACAGCCCCAATGCCGATCCGCGAACAACCGGCCGTGATGATGGCGCGGTCCCCCAGCCACGCATCGTGCCCGATCTCCAGCGTCCCGCTGGAAACGGAATCCTCAGGCAGGAAACCCAGCGAGCGGTTGTAAAAGAAGGGGTGAAGTGACAACCGCTCCATCGGGTGATTGCGCAGAAAAATCCGAACCCCGGGGGCCATCGAGACGTAGCGGCCAATCGTCACCCCGGCCGGGAAGGCCCCGGGGATGAGGCCTTGGCCGTAACTGTAGGCGCCCGCCCGCACACCATGGTACTTCTCGAGGATTCGGCGCAAGGTGGCGGAGTAGAACTCTCCCCCTTCCAGCCACCGGATAAGACCCACGCAAATTCTCTTTAAATGCGGCAGAGAATACGCTGCAAAAAGGACCGGAGCCAGAACTGACCGTCGGGATTCTGTCACGGCTGAATTGGCCACCCTTCACCTTGCGCCGGGGCTGGGGAAATGCCCTCGGCTTGGCGCACCTCAACAGAGGACCCAGGCTATGATGCCACTCCCTCACCCGCAAGTGCTTCTTGGGGTTTGAAGAGGAACAGACGCAGGTTCCTCCGCAGGTCTGGGAAGACAGAAACCATCACCAGGAACTGCACGAGGACAAGGCCGGCAGCCACCGGAAAGGCCAACCGCCACCCCCGGTGTGCGACGCCGCCCGCCCATACGATCCCGGCGATGATCATACCCGTCGCCGCAAACGAAAACGGCTTTAGGCAAAGCATCGCCCGTACGCCGTGCTCGCGCTGGAGCCGTCCGACGCAGACCGCCAGCGCCAGGAGTTCTCCCAGAAAACCACTGATTGCGATCCAGGTTATGGGCTGCCCTGTCGCGGCAGCAAGGAGGACACCCACTAACGCCAGCGTTCGGGCGACGTTGGAAATCATTGAGTTCCGGGTATCTCCCATCGACATCGCGGCCAGGGTAGGCGCAATGCGAATGGTCCGCAGGGCCCACATGGCGCCTAGCCAGCCGATAAAGCCCGCAGCGGCTGCATACTTCGTGCCGTAGACCAAAATAACGAGCCACCCACCTGCCACGATGTAAGGGATGGAGATCATCCCGGCGAGGAGTGCGATCATCTGATTCAGAACAATATAGCGCCGCTCAAATTGCGGGCGGTCCTTCTGCACTCTGGCAAGGTGGGGCAAGATAAGAGATGTCCCCACGTTCCCCACCAGTGTCGTCGGAACCATGGTCAGCGTGAAGGCAACCGAGTAGATACCCAGGTCCGCAAGTGTGTACGTGCTGTGCGCAAAAAGGCGCTTGGCTGCGCCAATCACGAATCGATCACCCTGGAATATGCCATACATGAGGAACCCGTTGATCAACAGCGGCCAGCCAAAAGCCAACATCCGGCGGGCATACCCCGAGTCCCATGCCCACCCATAGCGACGCTCCGCCGCGATTTGGGCCCCTATCGCAGAAAATGCTGCCTGTAGAACCAGAATCCAGAGCATGGCGGTGTAGTCGCGCAACCACCAACACAGCGGCAGCGCCGCGAGGGTTACGAGGAGGTTGGAGGTTGCGTCTACGGCGATCGCGGGCCCGAACCGCATCTCCCGCTGGAAGCGGACCGTATCCAGATGGCCAAAGCTCTTGAGGAGAGGTGTCAGAGCCAGGCAGCGAAATGCCCAGCGAGCCTGCGGCACTCCAAAGAGGGAAGAGATCGGGCCCGCCAGGACAAAAATGAAGGCGGCATTGATCATCCCTCGGAGCGCGAGCAATAGTTGGGCAGTCCGTTCAAAACGTGGCTCGTTCCCATCTTCGGCCTGAATCAAATGGGTTCCAATGCCGAGGTTGCTGAACATGTCCACCAAGTAGAAGGTCATCGAAAAAGTGGCCGCGATGCCGTAGCTCTGTGGGCTGAGCAACCGGGCTGCGATGACATTCTGAATGAAGGCACAAGCCTGGCTCACCATCTGCCCCGAACCGATCATGAAACCGCTCTTAAAAAGCCGCCTGTGAATTGTCATACTCCACTTATCGGAAACAAGCGCGTCCACTCAAGGATTGACTGCCGCCATTCGCATGCCATAGGATTTGGTGCGGGCCTTGTGAAGAGGCCTGGCGCGACGCGTGGCGCCAGGAAAGACCAAGAGTCGGTTCCCACTTCACGGGCACCGTCACACCGATTGCCAAGTGATTGAGAGCCGGAGGTTATCATGAGGATTGGGCTTTTCATGTCCACGATACTGCTTCTGCTTGTGCCGCGAGCAGCCGTGAGTGCTACATACTACATTGACTTTGCGTCCGGGTCAGATTCAAACGCTGGAACCTCCAAAGAAGCGCCATGGAAACGCGCGCCGGGGATGAACGGGTTCGCAGGCCACTACGCGCACAGCCCGGGTGACCGGCTCATCTTCAAAGGCGGCGTGACCTGGGATGCCACGATTGCCAAGTGGAGCATCTCGGAGAGTGGCGATTCTGGAGCCCCGGACTATTACGGCGCGGACAAGGGATGGTTTGCCGGCAACTCGTGGACGAAGCCCATCTTCGACGGTGGGAACATGAACCCTGTGGCTTCGCATCCCTACTTCCTGATCACAGGCTCCTACGTCACCCTGGACAACCTGCAAGTTCAGAACATCGGGGTGCCGGGGGTGAATCAGGGCAACTACGCCATCGAGTTCCTCAATGACCACGACATCACGGCCCAGAACCTGACCCTGCCCGTCCTGTCGCGGATTGCTCTCTACTACGCCGGAGGTGATGGGCAAACGCACAATAACCTGACCTTCAAAGATAACGACATCTCCGCGTCCGTCTGGGGGATTGCAGTGGGGACAGCGCGGTCGAACACCGTCCTGAATAATGTCGACATTTCGAACAACCGGATTCATGATTTTCACTTGCAGATGGTCACTAAAAGTCATACGGACGGAATCATCGTCTTCACCAATAAGGACCCAGGCCAGTCCATATCGGGGCGAATCTATAACAACCAGTTCTATGGGGACTTCTCGGCCGCCGACGGCTCAGGATCGGGACTGACGGCTTTCATTTTTATCGACGACTTGCCGGCCGGGACGTTCTACGTCTACAACAACGTGGCTACGTATTCCAAGACTGGTCCCGGCGCCAGCGCAAGCGCATTTATCAGGCTCATCTCGCACGGCTCGCCTCCGGCAGCCGAAGCTTACATTTACAACAACACGATGGTTGGGGACGAACACACCATTACGGCTTTCATTGCGAGGGAATACCGCAAAGTGGTGCTTGAAAACAACATCTTCGTGGGTGCGAAGTCCGGGGTAGGCATCGAGGATGCCACCACGATTTCCGGTCTTACCTCCGACTACAACAACTTCTACGGCTGGGCGTTGGGCCAGTTCGCCAACCTTGTGGGAGGAGCCCGTTCCATCAACTACTTCCGATATCAGGGGCTCGGCTACGAAACGCATGGTCTGAGCGTAAATCCGCTGTTTCTGTCCGGGACGGATTTCCGCCTGCGGCCCGATTCGCGGGCAATTGGAGCAGGCATCAACCTGTCCTCGGTATTTACCACCGACGCGGCGGGAAGCCCCCGGCCAAGCACGGGGGCTTGGGATCTGGGAGCCTATCAGACCGCGAATTCTGCATCGAAGCGCAGTGTGACAAAAACCCATTGATCGCCAGTGCCCTGTTGGCCGTTCAAACCTGTCCCCATGACATCGGCCGAACCCCATCTTCAGAGGCCGTCTCAAAACTCCGCGTCGCCCGCTGTAGCGGCGATGTCCTCATCGCCGGTCGCCGGTGGGGACACCGGCGCTACAACCAAGGGTTTGAGACAGCATCTTCAGCAGAGGCTATACCTGGCCCCAGCTCAATGATTTGGAATTGGCAGGTCCAGCCTTGACCAGGGGAGGGCCGTTTTCCGGAGTGCCGGTCATGACGCCCGCGGGGAGGGCCACCGGTCGTTTCAGCCGTCCATAAACGATCGAAGCCGCAATGAGGATCCAGAGCATGTATCCTTCCTGGCCCCACGCGTACATGGCCACCCCTAACATCATGAAATAATAGATGGTCATGGTGACAAAAAGGGTAAGACTCAGATATCGATCGGGACTGGGAAGGCGCCGGAAGTCTCTCCAGGCCAGGAATGCGGGCATCAGGAGCAAACAGGCAATCAGCAACAAGCCGACATAGCCTGTCTCCAGCATCAACTCGATCCAGGCACTGTCACAGCTCAAGAAGGGCATTCGATGCCCGGCCAGCTCCCCCTCGAGGTTGAGGTCAACGAAGGACTCCATTCCGTATCCCCAGAGTTCTCGGCGGAAGTCCCGCGCCAGCGTCGCCTGCGCAATGCGCCTGAGTTCGAAGCGGTATTCAGTCGACAGACCTTTCGGATTGCCCCACCTCACATCGAAGGTCTCCCCGTACAGATCCCTGATGGTCTCAAGAACACCCGGACGAATAATCAGAACGGCGAGGGCCAGGGCAGCGATGACCATTTGATATTTGCGCATCTTGCCGGGCTCAAACAAGAACAAAAGGATAAACGCCAGGATGATCCCCAACCAGGGGCCTCGGCTGACGGTCTTGTAAATGTTCAAAAACATCAGCAGGATGGCCACCCAAAGAAAAACCCTCTTCCTTCGGGATTCAGCCACCTTGAATAAGTGCATGGCGAGAGTAATTCCAACAGCCAGCGCCGCGCCGTATAAGATACGGTGTGGGAAGGTGGCCGAGATCCCACCTCCATGGCCAAAGCTTACCCCCAGGGTCGCGGCAATTCTGCCCTCGCCTATCGGAAACAGGCTGAGAACGCTCCAGTTCGTGTACGCCTCGAAAAACCCGAAGATGGAGCAGACGAAGATCGCGCTTACCATCGCATAGAGGATCCGGTAAATCGTCTGAACACTCGAAATCGTCTTCACGTAAATGATGTACAGGCAGTAGTACTCCAGCACCTCCGCCAGCAGCTTCTTGATGCTCATGAGCGGGACGATGGAGTTGGCGGTGGAAACCAGGCTCCAAGCCACATTCGCAACCATAAGCAAAGCAAGCGGGACCCTCTGCACCGGGGATGCTTTGGAATCTGGGCTCATCCGAAAGATGAAGAAAACCAGCAACGTCACGAGGATCAGCCTCTGACCCGTCACGTCGAAAAGACCCGGAATGGGGATTTTGCACGCCGCGGGAATCAGCAGGCAGGCGAACGCAGCGAAAGGCAGCGCCTGCTCCAGGCCCCCCACCAAGGCAATTGCGGCCAGAATCAGAATTGCAACACTAAGAATAACAATGATGAGTGCCATGATTGGTTTTAGTGATCCCCGCTATCCGAATGCAGAGCCAGAACGTTCCCCCTGTTGGGTCGGTCAACAGGCTGGATGCCTTGGCCTCGTATCAGTCCCCTCTCGGTCGCCTTCCGACTCACGATCCTGTCGCGTGGCTCGGGCGGCCTTCTCCACTTGCCGAGTCCAGGCTTCCAATCCTATGCTCCAGCGCAGAATCTTGTGCCATTTTGCCAGCGAGTGGCGGAGCGAGTCTTTATCGAGTCTTGCGGAAGGAATGGATAGAAGCACCCCCAGGACTGCGATGCGCAGGATCGAAATCAGGAGCATAGTGAGACGATAGAGAGCCGCATAGAAAGGCCCGTGCGTCTTCTCCAAAAACCTCAGCAGCGCCTCCTTCATTAATGGGCTGACAAAGGCCTCCCCGCCTCGTTTCTTGGAACTCTGCCCGCCGTGATGCACGATCGTCGCGGAGCCCAGGTAATAGACCTTTTTCCCAGCCTTCTTGGCTTTGTAACAGAGGTCGAGGTCTTCCGAGTACATAAAGTAGTCTGTACTGAACAACCCCACTTGCTCGAAGACTTCCCTTTTGATCATGAGGCAGGCCCCTGACACCACCTCCACTTCCACGGGTCTTCCGTGGTCAGGTTCGAACAGGGGCCGCATGCCCCATAAATTCAGCCTGGGAGTGAGCCGCCTCAACTGCTCAGCGTCTGCAATCTGGTTCAGGATCGTAGGATATGCCTTGATGCAACTGGTTTGGACTGAGAGGTCGGAATTCAGCAATTTAGCCCCCACAATGGCAGCATCAGGAGCCGTGTCCAGAACGGAAACCATTTCCTTGATTGCTGACCCAACTACTTCAGTGTCCGGATTTAGGAAGAGTGTGTTTCTGCCCTTTATGTGATCAAAGCCGAGATTGTTGGCTTTGGCAAAGCCAAGATTCTCTTTGCTCTGAATGAACTTGACCTGCGGGAACTCCCTTCTGATCATTTCGTCACATCCGTCAAAGGATGCGTTGTCGATGACGATGACCTCAAAGTCTAGGTCCTTTGTATTGCCGTAGACACTTGCGAGGCACTTCTGGAGATAGGACGCAGAGTTCCAATTGACGATGATGATGGTCAGATCGGGTTGTTCATCCATTCGCGTGGCGGACCTCCGCAAGGCGCTAACCAGGCCGGCCAGAGACCGGGGCTATGAACGTTTGACTTCGTCCAAATTCGGACGGGGGGCAATCAAGAGCCGATAAACTTCTGGTGCCACAATTCGAAGGAAATCAATAGGTCAATCTGGCGCATGTAATCGTGGCGGCGAGCTTCGTGGTCAGCCACCAGTTCCTCGATATACTTGCGATTGAAATATCGATGAATGGCGGCCCCGTCGCTCAATAGGCATTCACCTATGTAGTGTCGCATGCGCCCACGGAGCCACTCGTCGATCGGGTTATCAAAGCCCTTCTTCTTCCTGTTAACAACTTCCCTGGGAAGCCATTTCCGAAGAGCCTTCTTGTGTAGGTACTTCCCCCGGAGCCAACGCAGCTTCAAATTGGGTGGGAGAGTTTCAATGAACTCCACCAAACGAACATCGAGGAATGGCACCCTGACTTCCAAGGAGTTTGCCATCGAAGTCTTGTCGGCCACCATCAACAAATCATCGGGAAGGTTCGTGCGAGTATCAATATAGAGCATCTGAGTGAGAGGATCGAGATCTGCAACATCGGTCTGCCAACGGCGAAGGGCTTCCCGCGCTTGCTGGCCATTCGTGGAGAGTTCCCGCTGAAGCCAAGGCTGATATAGCCGGGCTTTCATGGAAGGGCTGAAGAAGGAGTACACCTTCACAAACCTGGTCAGCACGTCCGGCTCATTCAGGGACGTAACACCTCTTCTCAGCCTTTCGTTGCGGGTGAAGCGCTCGACGGCTCCGGGAATAAGGCGCTCAGTAAGAAACTTGGGAAGCCGACTGTAGACACCCGAGAGCTTGATTCCTATGTAGCGGTGATATCCGGCCCAAGGCTCGTCGGCTCCCTGACCAGTCAACGCCACTTTCACTTTCCGGCTCGCGATCAGGCTCACGAAATAGAACGCGGCAGCGGTTTCGTTGCCAACGGGCTCCTCTAGATCCCAAAGGTATCGGTCATAGTACTTCGCATAGTCTTCGGGACCTACAATCATCTCGGAATGGTCGGCACCGAATCGATCCGCCATCTCCCGGGCATCGCGAGTTTCGTTTGTCTTTTCGCCCTGCGCAAAGCCGATAGTGAATGTGTGGACAGGCCCGTTTGTGTGCTTTCGCATGAGCGCCAAAAGGGCGCCAGAGTCAATACCCGAACTCAGGAAGAGTCCGACCGGAACATCGCTTCGCATTTGAAGGCGAACCGCGTCTTCGACTAGGCCCCTATATGTCTCCACCAGTTGGCTCTCATCGACGTCACGACGGATTTGGGGCTTCACCTTCCAATAGCGCCTCATGGTCATGCCGTCGGCATTTATCATCATCCAGTGGGCAGGAGGTAGCTTTTTGATTTGCTCAAACAGGGTATCCGGTGATGGAACGTAATGGAGCGTGAACAACAAGCCCAAGGCCTTAAGATCTACGAGCCTGGCACAGGCAGGGTCCTCGAGCAGCGCCTTAATTTCCGAGCCAAACAGGAATCTGTCACGGAGAACAGCATAGTAGAGAGGCTTGACGCCCATATGATCTCGAGCCAGGAAGAGTCTCTTTCGATTGGCATCCCATAACGCAAAAGCAAAGATCCCATTAAAGCGGTTAACGCACTCTGTTCCCCATTCCTCAAAGCCATGGATTATGACTTCGGTGTCAGAACGAGTTTTGAAGACATGCCCCTTCTTCGCGAGCTCTTCTCGTATTTCGATGAAATTGTAGATTTCTCCGTTGAAGACCACGAAAAGGCTGTTGTCCTCATTGCTGATGGGCTGAGCCCCACCGCCAAGATCAATGATGCTGAGCCTTCGGTGCCCAAGCCCAACTTCCCCGGAAATGAAAAAGCCGGACCCATCTGGCCCCCTGTGCTGAATGGCGGAGGTCATCCTTTCGACGAGTTGTCTTTCTACAGGCTTGCCGCTAGATTGAAAGACACCACAGATGCCGCACATCTAACTCACACTCCAGGCTTCCCGCTTATGTCTTATCTTGTTAAACAGTTGCCCAAACCTTGTCGAAATCCTTCGGTTCAAGATCTGACGATAAAGTTGAGCTTCTTTTGGTGTGACCAGCCTTTGTCGGCGCCGCAAGAGGAATCGCAGGTATCCCCACAACATCGCCAACCCACCCAACAGAAATGGCTTACCAACAATAACCCGATGGAAAAACTTCAGGGCAAAGAAAAGGCTCCCACCACCCGTCAAGTAGTAAATTTCGCCGTGCAGGCTAGCCGTTCGCAGGGGCCCAATACCTGCCCCTTCAGGTCTCAGGTGGTAGAACTTGATCTCTTCGAAGTGTCTGGTCTTCCATCCCTTGGACTGAGCCCTTATTTCATCCACGGTGTCCCAGCCTCGAGAAGGAACAAAACCACCGATCTCCGCAAAGCATCTCCTTCTAACGACTTTCGTTGCGCCGGCAGCGTGGTAGGCGGGCATCTTGATAGGAAACCATCGATTGTTGTTGCCTTCCAGGTAGATGCCTGANNGCAATGCCCAGCTTTTCGTCTTGTTCAAATTGCTCGATTAGCTTTTCGAAGTAATCAGGGAGCAGTTCCAGGTCACAGTCCAGCTTAACAATGTAGTCAAAATCCGAATTCCAAATCCGGTCATAACCACACATGAACGCACGGATTACGGCAGACCCCGGCTGTCTCTCCGAATCACGAGCAATTCTTATCACCTGAATCCACGGAAAGATTTGTGAATACTTCATCGCGATCTCGTAGCTTCGGTCCCGAGACCCGTCGTCAACAATAATCCATTTGGACGGCAGGAGCGTCTGGTCAAGGACTGAGCGGATCGTTACCTCGATATGCGCTTCTTCGTCCTTGACCGGCGAGACGATAACGTAATTTCTTCCTCGCGGGTACGTCAACATCAAGAGGCCTTTGACCTGAGAATCTTTGAGGCAATTTGAATTCGGTGCAGCCAGTCGTACCCGCCCTCCAGCTTGGCCCGGAAAAACCGCGGATCATCCCAGGAATTGATGGGCAGCCGCGGCAAGAACCTGGGGTTGTGCCGGGGTTGGGCGGTTCCTAGGATGGTGGAAACGCCGTTTTCGTAGCCGCACTTTTCGAGGAGGTTTGTGAGGGTGTCGACAAACCTGTGGTCAACCTCTGGAAACGCGAACGGGTAGGAAAACGATTTAACCGGAGCCCCTAGCGCATCCTCCAGGGTCTGCTTCGACACGGACAGTTCGCTTTCCACTTCCTCTCGGCCCATCTGCTTGAGTTCAGGATGGCTGACGGTGTGAGAGCCTATGTTCACGCCCTGGGAGTGCAGTTTGCGCACCTCCGATAGAGTCAAACAATCCTTCCCGTTAAATTGTGTCCTCTGCGTTTTCAGAAGCCCCGTCACCACGAACACGGTAGCCGTGAAGCCGTGCTCGCGCAACAGCGGGTAGGCGTGGGAATAGAAGTCCGCATAGCCGTCATCGAAGGTAATGGCCACGGATTTTTCGCAGTTTCCGTTTCCAGCAAGTATCTCGACCGTTTCCACCAGGCTCAAGACCCGGTAACCATTCTCGTGTAGGAACTGCATCTGCTGGGCGAACACCTGGGGAGAGGTATTCGTTTCATAATAAGGATTCCGACCCTCGTTCCCTTCCCGGATGCTGTGGTACATCAGAATCGGGATGCGCAACCGGCGCCCTCCGCCGCGTCCACGCGCGAGCGGATAGCACAAGTGAACGCTTAGGGCACGGTCGATATGGAGGTTCCACATCAGGTCTCTACTGGTAGGGCGGGTAACCGCCTAACAGATCGATGAAAAATGCTCCGAATCTGTCATTCTGAGCCCCTCACTGTCATCCTGAGTCCTTCGTTGTCATTCTGAGGCCGCATTTTGGGCGAAGAAACCCCGCAGTTTACTCTGTTCGCCAATCCCCCGCGAACTGCCGGCGTCCTTCGCTTCGCTCAGGATGGCATCGGCGCGAGGCTTTCCTCAGGATGGGTCCCCGCGCCGCTCAGCGCATCCACCAACGCGAGGTATTGCTGCTTCTTAACCGCCCAGTTGTTCTCTTTCGCATATTCCATGGCATTCGCGACCAGGCGCTCACGGAGCTGCTGATCGCGAATGAGCAGAAGCATACACCTCGCCAGATCCTCCACGTTTTCGGACTCAAAGAACATCACTCTGGACGCCGTATCGTAATAGGTGCCAACTTTGGTCCGCGACTGTAGCACCGGGACCCCCAGCGCCATGAATTCCAGAACCTTCGTGCTGATGGCTTCATTCCCGAAGGATTCGGCGCGTTTGGGAACCACGGCCAAATCGGCCTGGCTCATGACGGGGGCAATTTCATGCAAGGGCTTCAGATCGTAGAAATGAATTCTGCTGTCTAATCCCAACTGCCGCGCGAGGTCCATCAGCATCAACCGGGCCGGACCTTCCCCATGGATATGGAATTCCACGTGGGGGGCCTGCTCGACGACCTTCGCAAACGCTTTCACGGCCACATCCAACCCCTGATGCCAGTTCAAGGTCCCGGGGTACATCATGACGAACTTCCCGTCCGTCCTGGTTTTGGGCCGCGGAAAGAAGTAACGCAAGTCAGGATAGTTGCAGATAGGGGTACACTTTTCGCGCCGCACTGAGCGGGAGATGAGGCGCTCGTACCACAGGTGGTTGGCAATAATCACGTGATGCGCAAAGGAAATCGACCATTTCTCAACCAATTTCAGGAGGCGGAAGACCAGGGACGAATGGCTCACCTTGAACTTGCTCGCATAGAATTCCGGAAGGATGTCGTGGATGTCCAGAATGATTCGGGCTCCCGACAATTTCGGAATTAAAGCGGCAAAAACCAGGAAATCCGGAACCGAGTGAACATGAATGAGATCATACGGCCGGGCTCGGTGCCTTCTGGTCAGAAGCAGCGACGAGGAAAACAGGAACCGCACAATCCTGAAGAGGTAGGTGAGCGGTCCGCGCTCGTCACGCCTCCTGGGCTGAATACCAAAAACCCTCACGCCATCGATGATCTCTTCCGCCGGGGCCCCCTCCCGTTTCAGGGCGATAACTTCCACTTCGTCCCCGCGTTCCGCCAGCGCTCTGGCGTATTGCAGGATGCGGGTGTCGTTTCGATAGAATGAATAGGCCAGCATGCAAGCCCGCACCTTAGATCTCCTCCCCTGCCCCGGGAACCACCTCGCGGGACGCGGAACCAAGGATGGGGCGTCTTCGCCACAAGCCTCGCAAGACCACGCGTCTTAAGGTTCCCAGCACCGTCCGAACTTTTCTGAGGAAAGGCAATTCACCCCAGGCGCGAGAGAGCGAAAAGGCCTCAAATTGCGGAGTGGGCACGAGCAGCCGCCGCATTCCCAGCAGTCTGCCCAGCAACTCCCGGTGCCGCTGGATCTGATTGGGTTGAGCCGCCCGAACCGCGCTTACCCCCACCGGCTCCAGCTCAACATACTTCGCAGCCCTTGCCCGGTGCAGGATTTCCTGGCCTCGCCGCGTCCGCACGACCACGATGGAACGGCCCGGATCCTGGCCATGATTAAGCCGTTCCCAGGCGTCCCCACAGGAAATGTCCGCAACCCGCCCCAGACCGTCAGGACAGAGATGGCAGCGCAGGGGCCGATATCCGGTAAGCCGCGCCCAGGACTCCGCATAGGACAACGACTTTCCCGGAGCCTCCTTCTGGGAACGCACCTTGAACTCTCCGGGCCAGCCCTCGCCCCGGTAACGCACCGCAGCCACTTCCGCAGAGGGAAAGTCCAGACCTTTGAGCAAATCGAGCGTCCCTTGCGTGCTGGGGGTCCCGGCACAGAAAAAGGTGAGGACCAATCCCAACTTTCGATCCAGTTCCGGGTGCTGCTGGCGGAGCATGCTCACGGCAGCGGTGTCGCAGGGCTTCCCGATGAACACACAGGGCCGGGGGCTCGCTTCAATCAGGCCCAGACCGTCGCAAGGAGAGGCCGGCGCATAGCGGGACCCCGTTCGCGCCAGAAGTTCACGGCGGTTTCTACTCTGGACGGTTTGGTTGGCCCAGGGCTTGGCTTCATCCATTGCGGTATGCAGCACGAAGTCCATGTTTTCGTGTTCCAGGCAGTAAAGCGCCAGCGCCGACAAGACCCCTCCGGAAGATCCTTGGTAGCGGATTTCAGGGTCGCCGGCATAACCTTCCCAAACTTCCAGGGCAGGGCCAACGGCGGGGTCAGCTTCAGCCTGATCGGCGACCTGGCCGGTGACCAACCCGCCGTTCACGGAGTAGCCGGGACAGATGGCAAGACAGTCCGTGCATCCCGCGCACGCGGCGGAGTCAAACTGCGGCCGGATCCCCACTGCTTCGATATTGACCAGGGAGATTCCTTGCCGGGAACAGGCGTAGTAGCACGCCCCACAGCCCGTGCACAGGCCCCAGTCCACGACGTCTTTGAGTGTCTGGATCCGGCGTGAGAATCCGCGTGAGCCCTTGCCCGCGTCCTTCGCGACAGGTTCCGGTCGCACCAATCCATCCTGAATCATTTGGGGTGGGCTCATATTTTCGCCGGATTGATGGGGGGCGGTATCCGCAAGAGCGGCGCCCGGCATTCTGGGTTTCATACCGAAGGGCCCGATCTCATGCAGATGAGGAGGGTGCTGGAGTTTGACACGATTTGCAGAAATGTCACTCGCCCCGTGCCCGCTGGGTGAGGGAAACCTTCGCAGTCAACCACGGCGTCAGGCGCGCGAAGTGCACTCTGGGATTCCTCAGGCCGTCACGGGACTAGGCTCCCACCGCGGTCGAGCGCCAGGGCGCGGCGCGTACGGTGGTGACCTCGACGAACTCGCCAATCTGGGCTCGAACCTGCCTCTGAGCCTCCGATCCAAGTTGCGGATACATCGGGAGGGAGAGGATTTCGGACGCCGCCTTTTCGCTTACCGGGAAACTCCCCTCGGTGTAACCCAGGGCCGCGTAAGCTTTCTGGAGGTGAAGCGGGATGGGGTAGTGGATTCCCGTGCCGATGTGGGCGTGGGAGAGATGATCCCGGAGTTCGTTGCGGTCTTGAACTCGAATGACGTAGAGGTGATATATCGATTTGGCCCAAGAGGGTTCGTAAGGAATAGTCAGGACGCCGTGCAGGGATTGGAACCCTTCGTTGTACCGGGCGGCAACCTCGCGCCGCTGAGCATTCCAGGCGGAAAGTCGCCGCAATTTCACCGTCAACATGCCGGCTTGAATCGCATCCAGGCGGCCATTGTACCCCTCCGTATCATGGTAGTACTTTTGGGCTTGGCCGTGGTCGCGCAATTTTCGCACTTGGCGCGCAATTCCTTCATCATGGGTGGTAACGGCTCCGCCCTCGCCACAAGCTCCCAGGTTTTTCCCAGGGTAGAAGCTGAAAGCCGCCGCCCGGCCCAGGGACCCGGCCTTTCGCCAGCGATTCTCCCGTGTCGAGAAATACTCGGCGCCATGCGCCTGGCAGGCGTCCTCAACCACCATCAACCCGTAGTCCTGCGCCAACTCCAGGATGGGGTCCATTTCCGCCATCTGCCCGTATAAGTGGACAGGAACGATGGCCGTGACGGGCGTATGGGTCCTGCGGCTGAGGAGTTTGCCGGTCCGCTGCTCCCGTTCGCAGCCGGTTTCCAAGTATTCGCGGAGCTTCGCGGGGTCCAGGTTGTAAGTGCGGGGGACAATATCCACAAACTCCGGGCGCGCGCCCACCTGCGAAATGGCTTCCGTTGTAGCGATAAAGGTATTGGGGACAGTGACGACTGTGTCTCCAGGGTTCACACCTGCCGCCATAAGCGCGAATCGCAGCGCGTCCGTGCCGCTGCTCACACCGACACAGTAAGGCACTTCACAGAACTTCGCGAATTCCCGTTCCAGATCCTCCACCATAGGCCCGCCAATAAAGCCGGCGGTACGCAAAGCCTGCCGCACAACCGCCACCATGTCTTCTTCGAGCTCGACATGCGGTGCAATCAAGTCAAGAAAGGGAATGCCGTCTAGGGGACTCATTTTGCTTAACATTACTCCCGTGGGATGGATTTCAGCATGCGGGCGGGATTTCCCACCACGATCACACCTGGAGGGACGTCTTTCGTAACGACACTGCCCGCACCAACCAGAGCGTTTTCCCCGATTACTAGGTTGGAGAGGATTGTCGATCCCGAGCCGATGGACGCCCCTCTCTTGACGAGAGTCGTTTCAACTTTCCAGTCAGCATCGATTTTCAGTTTCCCGTTCTGAGCTGTGGCGCGGGGATAAGTGTCGTTGATGAACACTACCCCGTGTCCGATGAAGGCGTTGTCCTCGATCGTCACGCCTTCACAGATAAAGGTGTGGCTGGAGATCTTGCAGTTGCGGCCGATGCGGGCGTTCTTCTGGATTTCGACGAAGGCGCCCACCTTGCTGCCGTCGCCAATCTCGCACCCGTAAAGGTTTATGAATTTGGAAAGCTTGACACCCTTCCCCAGCTTGACGTCCGGGGCAATGCACTGGTACTCGTTCATAGTTCGATCAGCTTCCCGCGCTGCTTGACCGAGAGGTCTGCCGCTTCGAGCATCTTGACAACTCGACAACCTGCCGCTCCGTTGTTGACGGGCACCCGGTCGTTCATGATGCACTCAATGAAGTGGGCCGTTTCCAGCTGCAACGCTTCGGTCTGATCCACCT
>PMYF01000178.1 GCA_003171295.1 Acidobacteriota bacterium
GCAAAAGGGAATGCGCGCCCTGGAAGACAACAAGCCGGCGGAGGCCGTGACGGCATTCCGCAAGGCGCTTGAATATCCGCGCAATCTGGGCGCCGGCAAGCCTGACAAACCGCACGATGAGGAAGCCCTCTTCTGGCTGGGCGAGGCCCTGAAGGCCGCGGGCAATGCTGACGCGGCGCACGGCGCCTGGACGCAGGCGGCAGCAGAAGGGAAGAACGGACCCACGCTTTCGAGACTGTATCAAGGCTTGGCCTTGCGCCGGCTGGGACAGCCGGAAGAGGCGGATAAGGTCCTGAATCCGCTCGTGCAAGTCAAACCGGGAGAAAAAGCGGGCGCCGCAGAACTCTACGCTTCGGGCTTGCTCAGTCTGTTTGACAACCGCGGCGACCTGGCGGCGGGGAAATTCACGGCGGCGCTCACCGCCGATCCGGACTTCTGGCTGGCACGGCTCGCCCTGGACCGCGTGATCCGCTAGGGCATGGCTAGGCTTCCTGGCGAGGCTCTGGATACGGGAATAATCAGGAAGGCCCTGCAACGGCGGATCTAAACTGGCTGCGGAAAAACGCTTCATGGATGTCATCCTGAGTCCTTCGCTGTCATCCTGAGCACGGCGAAGGATCTCGCTCTGCCCGCTCAGGGTAAACTCCGCAAAGAATCAGGCTATGCCCGATTTCCTCCCCCTTGGGCGAATTTCATAAGGCGAAACCATCCGCAAAATATCTGTGGCGCAAGCTGAAAGGCCTTATAATCTTCTTTCGGCCCCTCTGGCTCCTGAGGCTCAAATGCATCCTGCACACAAGAGCGTCCTGCTCGTGCTTCTTTTCCTGTCTGCCGCATCTCTGGGCGTTTTCATGACGTCCCTCGATGCCAGGCCTGCACTCCGCTCCATTACATTTCATGACGACTTCTCTTCCGGCAATCTCGACGCCTGGCAACTCCCTTACTCCGAGGACTGGGTTATCGGGAGCGAAGGTCCGTTGCACTTCCTGCACATGTTGCGGAACCGCGAGCCGCTGGTTCCGCGCCGCCCCATGCAATTCGCGTTACTAAAAGGTNNAAGTTTCACCTTGCAGGCGCGGGCGCGGCGCATGCAGAGTTCCCTGCTCATGGTATTCAATTACGTGGATACGTTGCACTTCTATTACGCGCACCTCTCCGTTGACTCCGGCGTCAAACAACCGGTTCACNNAACGGAATTTTCCTCGTGGACGGTGCTCCCCGCCGCCGCATCGCGGGCACCGAAGCGGCGCCCGTGCTGCCCGACCAGAACTGGCACAAGGTCCGTGTCGAGCGCCAGATCAGCTCGGGCTCCATCGAAGTCTTCGTTGACGATGAACCGCAGCCGCGTTTTTCCGTCATCGACCACACCTTTACGTGCGGCCAAGTCGGTCTCGGGTCGTTCGACGAAACGGGTGATTTTGCTGACGTCCATCTCACTTCTTCAGATGCTGACTGCCATCCCGCCCAGGGGTCCATGGTTCGTCCGGCAAGCACCCAGTGAGGAATCCGGGCCTCGTGAATTAAGTTCACGATATTTCTGTCAAGGAGTTGCCATGAGCAAAGATTTTTCGCGCAGGAAGTTTCTGGGAAGTCTGGCTATCGGGAGCGCTGCGGGCGCGAGTTTTCCCCTTTTCAAGAATCTGGCCTTGGCTGCGGAAGGCGCTCACGTTTTGCCCCATCGCACGTTGGGTAAGACAGGCGCCAGTGTATCCATTTTGGCCTTCGGCTGCGGCAGCCGCTTCTTAATGTACGAGGACGAGGAAAAGGCCGTGTCCGTCCTCAACCACGCCCTTGACCTGGGCATCGACTACGTAGACACCGCTTATGCCTATGGCGACGGCAAGAGCGAGACGCGCGTGGGCAAGGTCATGGCCACGCGCCGCAAGGAAGTCTGGTTGGCCACCAAGATTCCTGACCGCACCCGCGATGGATTCCTCCAGCGGCTGGAAGGCAGCCTGAAGCGTTTGCAGACTGACCACGTGGACCTCGTGCACATTCACAGCCTCGGGCACGCCGATGACTTGGCCAAGATCGAAGGGCCCGATGGATGCCTCAAAGGCTTACTGGAAGCCAAGGAGCAGAAGATGGCCCGCTTCATCGGGATGACCAGCCACACGGACGGCGCTGTATTGGCCCAAGCTATCGAACGCCATCCCCTCGACTGCACGCAAATGGCGCTCAACCCCTCCGGCAACGGCGAGTTTGAAAAGACCGCCCTGGTAGCTGCCAACCGAAAGGGCTTGGGCGTTATCGCCATGAAGGTTTATGGGCAGGAGTTCCTGATTGGCCAGGAAGCCGGTAAGACCGATGCGGGCTCCCTCCTGCGCTTTGCCATGAGCTTGCCGGTTACGACGGCCGTGGCGGGTATGCCCAAGGTCGAGATGCTCGAGCAGAACGTCGAAGTGGCGCGCAGTTTCTCTCCGTTTAGCGACACGGACATGCATCGGCTGCGGGACGACCTCGGCGTCTCTCGTCACGGACTCGAAAAGAAGCTGGTCGGGCACCTCGACGGGCCGACGAATCACCCGGAGATATTCTGGGCGTAACCAGGACGGCCCGGTAACGAATCCCTGCGGCGGCGCGGCGGCCACGAAGGCGGCAGGCAGCAGCCGGCTGCTAACCGACGCCGCAGGGTTTCTCGCCTCAGAACGAATGTTCACCTCTGAGTCGGAGGGGGTTATTCCGCGCCAGCGGCGCATTCTAACGGGGTTTACGGCGTTCGGGTAGCTTTTTGCGCGGGACTATAGGGATCTCAGTGTGCGGTAGGCCATGGGGCAGACCGATGTCCAGGGCTTTGAGCAGAGCGCGCGGGGATTCGCTGGGGGTGGAAATCCGCAAGCAACTGCCGCCGCCCTCCACCGGGACTTCCGTCGAGCACAGCGTCTGGAGTTGGTGCAGCCCTTCCTCGACGGTCACGTCGAGGGAACTCCAGGCCTGGCTGAGTTCCCGCCGAATCAGGTACGCCAGCCTCACCGCGAGTTTCCCACTCTCTCCACTGGGCTTGGAAATCCGGCCAACTGCGCCGGATTCCCATATTTCCACCGCGCCGACGGCGGGTTTTATTCTCGATACAAAGCAGAAGCAAACATGAGGCTAAAACTGTATTCCGGTTGACGGAAGCCGGTCACTTCGACCCCTCTGATCGTGCCAGCGTCGCTCCGATCGCGACCGGCAGCGCCTCGGAACCATTGCCCGTGATCAAATCGGAATCAGTGACCATCTTCATCGAAATCAGCAGTATCCAATCACTTGCGATACCGCGTACTCGGGCGGAATCGCGATCATCCTAGGCACATCATCCGGCCGCAGATGCCCTTCTTCATTCTGACTCTCCTTCTACTCTGCCCGCCGGCGGAATACTTCCCCCAGATACCGCCGCAGTTCCTGGTACAAAGTCTTCCGGCGGCGCTTCGGGATGAAAACTACATGGTATTTGCACTCCCACTTCGTATGCTTTAGGCTTCCCGGTTCGTCCATCGGGGAGCTCCTTTTCGTGTGCTTTGGCGGCTCACGTTAAGGAGTTTCCGCGATGGACTCC
>PMYF01000084.1 GCA_003171295.1 Acidobacteriota bacterium
CAATGAGCAGATTCTTGGTATTGAGAGATGAGCGGCTTTCGCCATTTGGGAATAAGTTAGTTTTGAGTCGGAGAGGAGGACGAACAGGCTTGCCTTCCTTGCTTCCCGTTTTCTGTGTAATTCAAGCCAGCGTGAGGGCATTTTTTCTTCTCCTGGGGACTAATACTGGAATTTTGGCAAAAATAGTGAAACTTGTGAAAAATAGTTTCATTTGCGTATTTTGCTGTTATTTGCAGTATTAGCGTGTATATGAAGGATGACAACGTATACGCGGCAGTTTGGTTCGACGGGAAGATCGATGAACGATCATTGACCATCTCGGAAGAAGATGGTCTCGCCGGGCAAACTCAACTATCTCTGGAGACCGCTCCTGACCAGATGGACACGGACGCTTTTTCCTACCTGGAGGAAAACCCCGCGAAGTTTTTGGGCATGCTCAAGTTCCTCGATCCGGAGGAACAGGACATGCTGTTGTGCTACTTTCTCCTACATCGGACTCAGGCCGATCTCGGTCTGATCTTCGGGATCACCCAAACTCGTGTGTCTGCCGCCGTCCGGCTGGCGCTCAAGACCATGCTGAGTATCGCCATAGTGGGCATACCTGACGAGGACACGCTTCGCGAGATGCTCGTGAGGCACGGCCTTGAGGATACGGTCGCGGATGACGGCCTGACGGAAATGATCCTGGCTTACGATGAGCTGAGGGACTGGACGGAGGTCAAGGTCGAGTATGATTTCACGGGATCGCTCGGAGTCCTTGTGCGCCATGCGGGGAAGACGCTGCTGGCTTCATCGAAAATGACCGACCAGGCATGTGGAGCGTGGCTGATCTTCATCGCGGGGTCAACCGTCGAGCCTCACGCGGGGGGAAGGCACCGGAAGGCAATGAGTGGGGATATAAGAAGGGTGGACCCGGATTGTGTGGGATCGTTCACGGTAAGTCTGGACGATCCGCAATGGGAGGAAGCTTTCCAGACGACGGGCCGCCCGATGTGATCTTCATCCCCTCCTGCCACAGCTCGAGAAAATCGAAGAACCTGGCCGACTCCGCGTCCGTGTGGGTCACGCAGTGATCCTCCACGACGCCCCAGGCAGCCTTCAGGTGCTCTCCACAGCCGGGGCAGGGTAGGACCAGCGGAGGACTCACCCCGATCTCACAAAATAGGAAGAACTGCGCCTCGGGCTTTCTCCGCAGCCTGCGGCGGCGTTTCCATTCCCGGTTGCGGCGGTTGTAGTCCAGCCTGTTCCTCATATAGTGATCGTGCTGGGCTTTTTTCTGAGCCTCCGGGGACTTATAGGGCATACCCCTTAATACCGAAATTCCCCATTTGAAGAATCTCCCATTTTCCGGATTTGGCGACGGTATATTAGAAGTGGAGGAAACGAAAATGGCAAGGAAAAGCAGGCCGGTGACGCTCGGGATGGATCAAATCCAGGCTAAGGTAACGGTTTTCAACAACGGGGACGTGGCTGTCCACATCTTCCTGATCCACGACAACCTGAATATGGGCGCAACCTACCGCAGCGAGAATCCGGGAGTGAAGTCCGAAGAGTTTTTGACGGACTTTCCCGTCAACCAGGGCTACCTGGCCGCTCCGCACACGCCTTACGTGACGAAAATGGTTTCGGAGATGATCGCCTACTCCTTGAAGATGGGTGACAAGAGCGAGGCCCAGCGTACCCAAGGCGCTCACGGCGGAGTCTACCTAAATGCATGAAGGCAACGCCCGGCCTGCAACGGGCGGACAGTCATAGTCAGGATGAAGTAAGAGCTATGCGTTGCCTTGCCGGTTGCAACACAGATCAGGAAGTAAGGCGGCAGGTGCGCCGTTGATGAAAAACTCATGGACGCCCTGCTCAAGGGTATGAAACCTATCTCTTATGGCGATTTCAAGGCGGCGTGCAACTGCCCCGACTGTAAGACTGCATCCAGTAAAACGGCGTGACGGCATCCCACCAGCCGGGGAAGCCGGTACTTTCGTACTGTCGGAATCTTCCTCGAAACGCCCCCGAGCGCGGTATTATGTAAGTAGGGAGAGACAAACATGGCAAAAATCCGGGGACAGGGCACTCTCTATAATGTGGCGGGCTCCAGCAAGGTTTGGTGCCAATTTTATGCGGACGGGCGGCGCTTCCGTGAGTCCACCGGCACCGACAACAGCCGGGAAGCCAACGCCTACCTGCGATCCAAGTTGGCTCAGGCGGAAAACGGATCGCTGGTCCTTCACACCAGCCGCCTCACCGTAGCGTCCATCGTTGAGAGTAAGCTCGCATCCGACGTGGTAAACGGCTCTGACTCCTACGACACGGTGATCGGGCGCTACAACCTTCACTTGAAGCCGCTCCTTGGCCATCTGAAAGCTACTCATCTCACCAAGGACACCCTCTTCAAGTATGCGGAAACCCGCCAGTCGCAGGGCGCTGCCAACGCCACGATCAACCGCGAGATCGCGCTGCTAAAAACCTCCTACAACATTGCCGAGATACCGTTTCCCAAGTTCAAGATGCTCCGTGAGCCTCCCGCCCGCCAGGGCTTCATGAAAGACGGCGAATACCAAATCCTGTTCTCCGCCTGCCTTGCGGAAGGCACCTACTTGGCCGCGATGTTCGAGATCGCCCAATCGTTCGGGTGGCGGAAGGAAAGCATTCAGACGATGCGGGTTCGGCAGGCGGACTTCTCCAGCGAAGAGATTCGTCTGGACGACTCCAAAAATGGCGAGCCGGTGGTAGCACCGATGACAAGGAAAATCCGGGAGCTGTTGGCCGTGTGTGCGGCGGGCAAGTCGCAGGACGATTTCCTCTTCACCTATCCCGACGGCACACCTGTGAAGGACTTTCGCAAGCCCTGGTGCCGTGCTACGATGGCCGCAGGCGTCCCCGATCTCCTGTTCCATGACCTGTGCCGCACTGGAATGCGCAACATGCGTCGGCTGGGGATCGACACGGACGTGGCGATGAAGCTCGCTGGCAGGAAGACGGACTCCATTTTTCGCCGTTACAACATCGTAGACAGCCGGGACACCCGTGAAGCCGTCACCAAGATGGATGACTACCGCCATAGTTCCGCCATAGACGGGGAAGCCCTGACGGTTGAAGTTGAGATGGTTCAATAGGTTAGCACCACGGGGGTGTAGCTCAGCCGGATAGAGCATCGGATTTCTAATCCTGCGGAGGGGTGTTTGATTTTCACGATATTACCGTCAAAACCCTTTAGTGTATATCAGATATATCATGGTATAGCATTATGGGCGGTGAGGGATTACGAGGTATTTTGGGGATCGGTTGGTCATAGAACCGCCATAGAATCTCCCGAAAAACCCTGTTGGCCGCGGTATATTGTAGGTAGGAGGAAACGAAAATGACTTACATGACTGTCATCAAGGGAATCTACATGATGGTAGGCTGGTTTTTTCTTCTTATATTAGCAACCTGCCCGGAAGCCAGGACGGTCCCGGCGATGGTCCTTCTATCATCCGCAGTATTGGGCATCATCCTTTACATTTTCAGAAGTCATCTGGTCGCAATCTTGAAGTGGGTGGGCATCAGCCTGCTCATCCTGTTGGGCATTGCCATCCTGGTGGTTATCTGCTTCGACTCCGCTCCTCTCGGCCTGACCGGTGCAATCATCCTTGCAGCCTTTATCATTGCAGCATCCAACAGCAACAAGTGCTGCCATCACGACTAAGGGACGATATGGTTTTCTATCATCGCACCACAGAAAAGGCCGCTGCAAAAATCCTCAAGGGCGGCTTCCGTGACGGTCAAGGTAGGTATATGACCACAGTGACCCTACAGGGCGTCTGGGTATCGGATGTCCCGCTGGATTCGAATGAGGGCGCGAAGGGACACACCCTTCTCAAGGTTTCCATTCCCGTCGCCATCATTGGTTCATACGAGGTAGTCGAGGAGGGCAAGCCTTATCGTGAATGGGTCGTGCCCGCCGCCATCCTCAACGAAAATGGGAAGACGCAAGTTGTTTAACCCAGGACGGCAGCCTGTAGATAGGAATGGGCGGCCATATTCTACCGCTGGAGGAAACGATCATGAAACTTCAAGTCGCGAAGACAAACCTGATCGCCGCCAACCGGGTGGTGAGCGGGATAATCCTGGAGATAGATGAGAAGGGACAGGACGACGCTCTTTTCAACGATCTCTTCCATGCCGATCTTGCCCTGGTTACCAAGTTCAATGCTTACCAGCAGGTGCTGATGGATGTGTGCGAAAGCGTGTAGCTATTCGTAGAGCCACAAATTTCCTGCTGAAATTAGTGGCCGTTTCCCACTGAATTTCTCGGTCCACCAGGGGCGGGTATGCTCGAGATCGGAGATGTCGCACCAGTATAGTGCGGGGGTGAGCCTGTCGTTGACCAGGACGCTGGCAAGCCCCTCGTCGGCGACACGACGGTCATAGATTGCGTCGCAGCGCATGAGGAGTTTCTTGGCCGCGTTGTCGCGGAAATCAGGGAAGCCTTCGGTGCTGGGATCACCATTGTTGTAGGCGACACGTGGGGCGTCCTGGATGACGCCGAGGTATCCATACCCGGTTGGACCAGCCCATCCGGCGTTGACCCTATTCCTGATGACCAGGGCTAGGATTTCCGGGCACTTTCCGCCCAGTTTCCATCCATACCGGTAGGCGTAGAGGAACAGCTCCGTCTTATCGAAGTCACTCTCGTTCATCAGATTCTCTCTCCGGGAAGCCTGTGACGCTCCCGTTCCTCCTCGAAGCAGCGGTGGTGGCGATGCTCCCAAAGGTATTTTCGCCATAGAAGCCCGTGTACCCCGTAGGGGAACGGGAAAACGGAGCAAATCTCCCTCTCCGTGGCCACTCCCTGCCTTATGATGGCCAGGAGGGCGCTTCTCCAGCCCCGGTAAGCGAAGCCGGAGGGCAAACCGTGGCGGTCCAGCCGTATTTCATCGAATTCCCTTGCTATACCCCACTGTATAGCCCCAAGAAACGCTACGCTGCCATTCCTAGAGACGTTCAGTCCCACCAAGCCCCTTGCCACCGTCCCGCCCAGGAAGAAGCGCCTACGGGGCATTGTGTTGAGTTTCCTCAGGAACGCTTGGTTGCTCATGGACTGGCCATCCCTGCGGCCAGTGAGCACAGCCTGATCCCTGACCTCAAACTTCCTATCCCCCTCCCGGTTGATCGCCTGTATGCGCTGCCAGTTGTCGTAAGCCTCCCGGCTTACCCTGGGATCACTTAAGGCGGGTCGGTCCTCTCGCAGGCGTTTCAGGTCCCGATACTGCGAGGCTTTCTCCTCGGCGTCTATCTCGGGGAGGGGTCGGGGAGGCGGAGTGTAGAACTCAATTGGCATATTCTCTCTAAAATACCAGTTTTCGCGGTATATTATAGGTGGAGGTTGACATGAACAGGCTAGGAAGCGAGAGATGGGTAGGAAAGCTCCTGGACATCCTGGACACCTGGTATAACGGCAGTGAAATCCTCGCCCTGCTCGACCAGCAGGAGTTCGCCATAACGGACGTTTACGACGATCACATATCGTTGACGGCCCCGGACACCACTTGGTTGAAGCTGATGCCCAAGGATCGTTGGTGCTATCGCGCCCCTGGAAAAGACATCGACGAGGGGTTCGGCAACTGGCTCGAGCTCGCCCAGGTGCTTTCTCCCGATTACCGCGGCTATTGAGGGGGCAGCTTCTTGAGGAAGTCGTTCGCCAACTCCTCATTGGTCTTAGGCTTCGCCTTCCCTGCCTTGGGCTTTCCCGCCAATAGTTCAGATCGGCTCTTTTCCGCCACCGCCTTGACCTTCGCCCTATCCGCAGCCCGCGTAGCTTCCTTTTCCAGCCAGCGATTCTTCACCACTTCCTTGAACGGGGAAATCGTCATCCCGCCCTCGGTCGGCTTGTCGAGTAGCTGGGGCGCGATCCTTCCCGTCTCCTTGGTCACCAGTGACTTTCCCCTCATTCCCGCCACGAACACCCGTGTCACATCGGGATCGAACTGGACGCCCTTATGCTCGTTAAGTTCCTTGAGCGCGTCCTCCACGCTGCGAGGCGTGTTGTAGCCTCGGTCGGAGGTCATGGCGTCGAAGCAGTCCACGACCGTTCCGATGCGAACCGCGAGCGCCATATCCTTCGATGGCTTGTTGGTCGGATATCCCCCTCCCGAATACTTTTCGTGGTGTCCGCCCACGATATCGGCGAGTTGCTTGGTGGTGATCCCATACTGCTTTAGAAGCTTCACGCCCTCCTCGGGGTGCTTGAAAATCTCGTTGATCTGGTTGGGACTCAGCCTGCCTGTAGCCTGTAGGGTGGCAGCGCTCACCTTCAGCTTCCCGATGTCGTGAAGCTTAAGGTCCTCGCCGAGCTGGTGGGCAGCCCCCTCGTCCAGGCCCATCCATTCGCCGAGCTTAGCGCCGAGTTCGCCGGTGTGCATCGAGTGCTGGTAGGTGGTCATGTCGTGGCGGCTGATGTCCCCCATCGCCTTGGATCGGGCTTGCAGGTCCTCGGCTGCCTTCGCTTTCTCTCCCTTGCTGGTGAAGAACTCCTTCACGGCGTCGAACGCCTTCATGACGGAGTCGGGCATCATCACGAAACCGTCGTCGTTGAATTTCTTGCTGTCGAACTTGTCGGAGGGAGGCTGATCCTCGGGACGAAGCGTCTGGACGTTGCCCTTCGCCTCTTCTTTCTTGACCTCACGGAATGTCTTGTCGAACCAAGTCTTGCCGCCGTCGTTGGACTGCTCCAGAAGGTTCCATCCGCCTTTGTTCTTGAGTTCGTTGAACGCCGTCCCCACGCTGACGTCTTCCCCCTTGTTCTTGGCGTCGATGGTGTCCTGGAAAGTCTTCACCCGGTCGGGGTCCATCCCTGACCAGCGGTAAAGGATGCCGCTCTCGTTGCGAGTCTTGGGGTGCGCAGTGACAGTGCCATTCTCCGGTTCGACCTTGTACCAGTGGGAAGCGCTGTTCTCCACGGTGACGGCACCGGGGGGAAGTGTTGGCTTGCCTTCCGCAGCAGGCTTGGGAGGTTCTCCGGTTATGGGGGTGGGTTCCTTGCCTTCCATGCCTGCCCCGACTCCGCCCTTCTTGAGAAGCTGCTGACCTATGGGGACGTTCTTCTGCAAGGGCGGATTGTTGGCGGTGACCTGCGGCTCGACCGCCGCCCCGACCCTGTTGGCTATCTGGCGAGCCGTGGGAGCCTTCGGTCCGGGCGTCTCAGGAGGAACGGGAAGTATGCCTTGGGGAGCCGTGGGCAGTGCGGGCTTGCCGCCAGGAGTGCCCTCCGGCTCTAGTTCGTGCATGGGGGGATATTCTGCTGGCGTAACCTTAGATGCCCTTTGGGTCGCCTGCTGTAGCCTTTGGACAGGAGATGGCGTCCATGCCTTCATGAACTCGCTCGGTTCTCCACGCATCATGTCATAGAGAACGCCGCCCAGTATCCCGAAACCATGAAGAGGCAATACCCCGCCGACAACGATTGGAAATCCTGCCTTGCCTACTGCTGCTGTCTTGGTTTTCCAGGTCGTGTCGATGCCGTTTTCTATGGCCTTGACATTGGTCGGATTAGACACCATGTCGTTAAGGACTTCCAGGCTCTCTTTTGCTTTCAGTAGCGGTGCCGCCTCTGGCGATGCGGTGAAGGGATCAGCTCCGATGTCCTTATTGTGCTGCTTGATGTTCTCTAGGCTCTCCTCTACCTTCATCCTGGACCTATCCAGGATGTCATTGAAATCCGTGCTGGTGAAATTGCCTTTGCTTAAATAGTCAGGAGGGTATTTCTTAAT
Organism: Acidobacteriota bacterium; assembly: GCA_003171295.1. Classification (GTDB taxonomy): domain Bacteria; phylum Acidobacteriota; class Terriglobia; order UBA7540; family UBA7540; genus Bog-366. Next base: position 7,749 of record PMYF01000084.1, read on the forward strand.
TTCTTCTGACAGGTAAGGAGCAGCGTCTGTGAATGATTCTCTGATGTAGTCAGGTGTCATCACGCTGTTGCCTAGTCTCTTAGACCTCCTTGCCAATTCCGTCTTGCCGAGGGCCTTGGAGAACGCTTCCGCCGCCTTTTCCTGGTTCCTGGCGACCATGTAGGTCTTCCAGTTTGCGTTTCCCTGCTTGGCCATCTCCTTGAAGCCTTTGCCCGTCTCCAGGGTCTCAAGGACGCTCTTCGGCCCGCCGTGCTCGACGAAGTGGGATGCCATGGACGTGACCAACGCCGTGGTCATGAGAAGGTCCTGCAATGCCTCGGGATTTCCCATATCCTTGTTGTCGGCGGGATTCCGCGAAGCCTGCCACTTCCTGAACAGGTCGGGTATCTGGCTTCCCATGACAGCGCCGTAGGTGCCTGCCTGGAAGGGCGTGGAAGCGCCTCCCGATGCTATGGTCAGCACCGTGTTGGCCAGACCCTCTCCCGTCTGAGCGAAGTCCACGAGGCTTGCGGCAAGGCGGAGCGTGTCGCCGCTCATCCCTCCGAGTCCTCCTATGGGTTCCCTGCTCCCGGTTTGCAGGTTGGTGCGTTCCTTGGGGAAAGTCCTGTTGACGAACTCCAGCGCCGAAGAACCGAGGACGGCCTTGGTAATGGGCGTCTTGAGGGCCGATGCCACTCCGCCCAAGGCGCGTGTGAACGGTTGCGATTCCCATTCCTCACGGCTGAACAAATCCGCCCCGTTGATGCCCATGCCCGTGCGGGCAGGGGGCTTCTCCCCACCGCCGCCCCCGCCCTGCTGTGTCTGACCGGCGGCAACCTGCTGGATATTACGGTCCAGTATGTCGCCTGTCGGCTGTTCCTGTGGCGCAGGTGCCACGGTGATCGGCTGTGCGGTCGGAGGAGCTGGCGGGGGAGCCGAAGACTTCCCGGTTATCTGCTGGATTCCGTTGTCCAATACATCAGGCATTTACTGTACCCTCCACCCGCACTCGCTGGTGGCGTGGACCACAAGCGCCTTGAGTCCCGCAGGGTCGTTGACCATCTGCGGATGCTGGTGCAGAACCACCTGGATGAAAAGGTTCGCCGTGGTGTCATCCAGCTTCTGGCCCCCGCCCTGCGGAAGGAAGTCGGCGGGCAATCCCTGTCGGTGCGCCTCGTCGGCGATGTTGATGTAGGCGTCCTTGTATACCTGTGCGGCGACGGCAGTGTAATCCCGCACCTGCTGGGGGGTGATGACATCGCCCTGCTTGAGGCTCAGTATCTTGGCCCATGCCGCCCCGCCGATGCCCCTTGCACCGATGTGTTCCTCCACCGTGCTTTGGTTGATCCTCATTCCCTTACCGGCAAGCGGCGTGGCCGATATGCCGATGGCGTTGAACAATGCGACCACGGACTGGGCACCATTGAGGCTGGGGTCCCACTTGCTGTTGCCCATGTTGTTGGCGATGCTCTGGAACTCCTGGTAGCTTCCCTGCAATCCCAGCACGGTGGAATAGCCCTTGGACTTGGTGAAGGCATCGTAGCGCTTGTTGTATTCCTTCGGGTCCTTGATGATGTCCTTGAAGCCGGTGATATCCTCCTTGGGTAGGGCAGCCTTTGCCTCGTTGCCAGCGTTCACGGTCAAGTTGATGTGCTCCTGTGACCTTGCCGCAGCCGCAGCCTTGATGGCATCGTTGAACTTCTTCTCACCCTGCTCTTGGTTGTCCGTGGGCAATACCCTATAGTCCTTGGGGTTTATGGTCGTCCCCTTGACCACGCCGCTGATGCGGTTATTTGCGAGAATGTCTGCAGACAGGCTGTTGGAAGTGTCCTTTACTTCCCCGAGCGGCCTGAGTTCCGGGTGGGCATTGAGAATCTCCGCACGGGCGTTGACCTGCTCGGGAGTCGGCTTCGCTATCGTGTTAAGCTGTCCAAGAAGCTTGATGTCGGCAGCCTTGGTGTCCTTCTGGCGGAGCGCGGAATCCTCGGAAATCTTGGCGAGGTTCGCCGCTCCTCCGTATACCTTGACTATGGCTGCGGCATTCCCCCCTGCCTTGCCGAAAGCGTCGAGAGACTTAGCCGGGTCCTTGTCCATCCCGCCCACGAATGCGTTGAACTTCACGAAGGCATTTTTTGCGGAGTCGTCGAGCGTGTCCACGGATGTCGTGGGGAGTCCAACNNGTCCCTGGATGAGAAGCTGCGTCTGGTCGATGGCGTCGGACTCCACCTGGAGATGGTACAGTTCGCTCGCCCGCTTTGTCTGTCCGGGGGCAAGCTGGCCCACTCCGGGAAGCCCGCTGTATTTCTTGGCCAGCTCGGGGGTCAACTGGACGTCCTTGTCGTAGTAAATCTTCCAGGTCTGCTCGTAGAGCGGATTGCCCAGGCTGTCGTGCATGTGAGTGCCGTCCGGGTTGGTGATCTCCTGAACGCCCACGGGGATGCTGATGAGATTGCCGTGCTTGTGATCGGGGTCCTGCGCCAGCTCCGCCATCTTCTTGTCGATCTCGCGGTTTCCGATCCCCTGCTCTCCCGCCGAGGCAGAAGCGTCCTCGAGCTGCTCGCCCTTGACGAGCGCCAGCAGGTCCTTGTTGGCGGAGACGTTCTTCTCGAAACCTTCCAGCCGCTTCCACTCCAAATTTTGCTGCTGTTGAGCACGCATGAAATGGTCTCGGAACACCTGCGCATGCCTGAGGTACTCGTTCTGCGTCTCCTCCTTGCGATTCTCCTCCATTCCCATCGCGGCCTTCGCTCCGGCAGCAGCCGCCTTTCCCACATGCCCGGGACCGTGCTCTCCCGCACCTGCCGCCATCCCGCCCGCGATGGTGGAAACGGCGTTGAGCACACGCTGCCCCGTGCCATACTTAACCTGCTTCGTCTCTCCTGTCTCGGGATCGATGTCCTCATACCCCGAGGGGCCGCCGAAGGCGGAGCCCAGCGCCCTAATCATCCGCATGCCGAGGGGCTCGGGGCGCTTGGCCGTGGGAACCTGCCCTGATGGAGGCTGGGGCATCGGCGTTGCCTGCGGAGACGCCTGCTGCGGTGCAATCGGCTGGTTCGGCGCTTCCGGGGGAGTGCCCTGGAGCGGAGCGCCCTGAGGTATCTGGGCTCCCGTGGTATCGCCCGTGGGCAGAGTCGGCTGTACGGCTGTTTCGAATGGCATTAGATTTCCCCTATCCTGGTTTCCCTGTTGACTTCTTTTCCCGTGGCACGGGAGATGTAATCAAGAACTGCAAACTCCATCTCCACGGACTTCCCGCAGTAGCGGGTGATTCCCACGGTGATGGAAGCTGTCTTATCGAGCTTCTCGATGTCCGCCATGAGCGCCCGCATCCCGTCGATCAGGTGCTTGAATTCCCTGACCTTGGTCCCCTCGCAGAGCATGCCGGGGTTCTTGAGGCGGAATGCGTCCGTCCCCGGCTCCGTAGCTTCGTTGGCCGCAGTCACGGCGAGAGTGAGGGTCTCGG
>PMYF01000024.1 GCA_003171295.1 Acidobacteriota bacterium
GTTCATGCCAAGGTAAAACCAATTCTGGGATAGCCTTCTTTTTGGCATGAAGGCTACCTGCAAAGAATCCCGCTGCTCTAACAGCGGGGTTCTTTTTGGAACCGCCTTCTCCCGAAAACAACTTACAACTTCCGGCCTTCCAGGCGATGAACGACCGATGATCGCGCCTACGGCGCAGATGATATCAAGCTACTCTATACCGGCAACTGATCAGAAAACGACGCTTTCAGATGAGCGATGACATTGTAAGAGGGGCCGGCGTATCGCAGACTCCGGGAACCGCTGCAGCGGCACAGCAAGCCAATCCGCACGCCCCCACGACGGCAGCTCCGAAATCGGGTGCACCATCAACTGCAACCGCACCGGACAGTTCGGTGAGTGAGGAGGCGAATCCGGACTCAATGCGTCGGTATGCTCCTCTCATAGCTGAGAAGAAGGCCAGCATCTGCACCGTCACGACAACGCCCCCGGGCGCCACGGTCTCCCTCGACGGCAAGCGCCTTGGCGAGTCCCCGTTGGTGTTTGTAATGTTGCGCAAAGACCAGGCGCGGCAGCTTACTCTCTCCCTGCCGGGCTATCACAACGTCGAATACCAGCTTTTCCCTGACGGGAACCCAGTTCCTCTCACCGTCCGTTTTGCCGCAAAGGACGACCATGCCTCCGGCCAGTAAGCCTATCTGGGACGCTTCCTTCCCAGGCAGCCCTTCCCTTCACCTCAATCAGGGAGTGTTCCAATGCTCAAATTCACCTTCAAAGATAAGGTCACCGTAACCGTTCGCGCATTGTGTCCGAAGCTCCGGAGATACAACCCGGAAGTCAATGGCCACGGCGGAATGGTTGGAGGTTGCTCCACCCTGTCAACAGTTGTTTGAGGTCTGGGCGGCAAAGAACAGAATCGAATCTGCCATTCGCAACCTCCGCGTTCTCGCTGAGTTCTTGAACGCAACCTGGCACGCTACTTCTCCCTCGGAATTGACCGCCAGCTCCTCGCAAACCAACGGATATTCCAGAGAGTTTGACCGGCTTCGTGCCGGCACGAAAGGAGTCCTCGAACCCACCTCAAAAAACTTTGGCCCTCCTCCATTTTTCCCTCAAGTAGACGTTCCCCCACGACTTCGGATGCAAGCACAATCTCCGTAGCCTCCCGACAAGGAGCCACGAGGGACTTCGATGAAGCGTTTCGAGGATTTGCGCACCTGGTTGTTCAGCGGTGAGCAGAATCAGCTGCGTGCCGCGGCCGGGATTACCTGGAGGTTTAGAAGTGGAAGTGAGGAGTAAACCTTCATTGCTTGCGGTTGGTTGCATGCTGGCCATTTCCTTTGAAGCGCAGGGCCAAAGCAGCTGTCCTGTTGAGGTTCTGTCCGTAAACGCACGGGCTGTGTCCGCGATCAGCGGCACAGCCTTGATGATCAACTACCGCAATGCCACTCCCAAGTCCATCAACGAGATCGACCTAAATGCGCGTTTCGGACCGCACTCCCAGCCGGTTCTTCTGTTTGTGCGCCATTCAATCGACGCCGGAATGAGCGCCACGGATCAATGGGGCGACCGTACCTGGCTATCGGCTCCTTTTAGCCTCGGAAATGTTACTGTCGGTATCCAAAAGGTAACGTATTCAGATGGTACCGAATGGTCCGATAATGGGAAGAACCAGTGCACTTTGAGCAGTGACGAAACCGCGCATGTGCCGCTCGGTGTCGATGAGCGAAGCTCCATCCCAGTTGCTGGAGGTCCCCAACCCGCAGCAGAGCAGAATGGGCAGAGCTTTCATGCCACGGTTAGGGCAAATGCCGCCACGACCGGGCTCAGCGCCGAGCAAAAATTGACGCTAATCCGGACCGGCAACGCCTCTCTTTGTAACATCCGCACCTATCCTCGGGGCGCCAGTATCGCCGTGGATGGGAAAAGGGTCGGCGAGACACCGCTGTCTATCGTGCTGCTCAAGACTGACATCTCACGCGCCATCGACATCTACCTGTCCGGCTTCAAAATTGATCACCGGACAATCGTACCCACCGGCACGACGATTCAGATCGTGGTGACCCTCGAACCTCTAAGTTTCAACAACTAAGGAAGTGTAATGCACCCCCCGGGCGAGCTCTTATCATTCACTTCCCTTACCTCCACGGCGACGGCCGAACCTCCTAGGTCCACGGCAGGCGCAATACGCATCCTTATTGGAGAGTCCCAGGCAATCTTCATAGCCGGACTCAAAAGCGTGCTTGCTTCCCATCCGGACATCGACAATGTTGGCGTGGCAAATTCTTTCCAGATGCTACTAAGGCTCGTCGCAGAAACAGAACCTGACATAGTCCTGCTGGATGAATCTCTGCTTGACCGGAGAGCCGACAGACTGCGATGGCTCTTGAATTCTCATCCGAATACCAATGTAATCGTCGAAGTGAACTCCGAAGAGCTGGCATTTTGCCTGAGCCTGTTGCGTGCAGGTGCACGTGCGGTGGTACCCCGTCTCGTCGCTCCTGCACAGTTGGCGCAGTGCATACAATCAGTAGCCAAGGGCAGCCACTGGATCAGCGGCAGGGTGCTGGGCTGGCTTATTGACGATTGGCAGACCCACCGCCCCATGCGCAGTGAAGTCTCACTCGAACTCCCCCACTTCAATGCGCGCGAGACGATGGTCATGTCGATGATCGTTCGCGGTCACAAAAATAGCGAGATGGCTGCTCATATTCGCACCAGCGAACAAACCATCAAGAACATCTTGAGCCGCTTATACCGGCGCCTGGGAGTCCCCGACCGGAAAGGTCTTCGCAGGTACTGCATCAACATGGGGGTACCGGCTGAATGGTGAGATGCAAAGACCAGCCGGTCTGCGAAAGCCTCACAATTGCTGCCCACATCTGCCACGATTAAGGCCAATCGCTCATGATAGAGAGCAACTCTTGGAATCCGCTGTTGCCAACGGGCCAGAGCCCCCATAGAGATCCGGCCAAAACCCAACCTACCCCAGATTGGTTTAGATAAATGCGATTGGGGACACCTGC
>PMYF01000259.1:0-1622 GCA_003171295.1 Acidobacteriota bacterium
CGAAGGAGGGCAGGTGAGGGGTCTTTTCGAAGCCCATCGGACTTTGACGGAACCCTGATCGCCACCCCCGCGCCGGCGTTGACAGAGCAATGGCCTATGTTATACTCAAGTTGTTCGGGCCTAGGAGGCTCGGACGCCTGCCAGGTGGGACTCGGGTTTTTCCATAGCGGGATTGCTTGCGCAGTACCAACCCTACCGGCCACATTTCACCATTTAATCAGCCTCTGAGGCACCGTGGAAGCTACTACCTGCAAAAAAGAACTGGTTATTGAAGTCCCCGTAGATGTCGTGCAACAGGAAGTGGATTCGGTGGCCGCGCAATTGGCCAAACATGCGCGCATCCGGGGTTTTCGCCCTGGCCGCGCCCCGACCTCACTGGTGCGCCGGGAGTTTCGTGACGACATTCGAAGCGAGGTGGTGCAACACCTGGTCCCGCGCTACTTTGAAACGGCGGTGAAAGACAAGAAATGGGAGATCGTGGGCCAGCCGCGTTTCGAGGAGTTAAAGTTTGAGGACGAGCAGCCGATAACCTGTAAGGCTACCTTCGAGATTTACCCGGAATTCGAGCTGAAGCCCTACAAGGAACTGGAAGTCGAAGAGGAGCAGGCTACGCTCACCGACGCAGACGTGGAAAAAGCGCTCGAGGAGCTACGCGAACAGGCTGCGACGTTTGAAGTGGTCACGGACCGGCCGGCTGCGGACGACGACTACGTCACCATCAATTACCAAGGGCGTGACACGGAATCTCCCCAAAGCCCGCCCACCGATGCCCGGGACGCCGTGGTGCACCTGGGCGGCAAGCACACCGTGGAGGCCTTTACGGAGAACCTGCGCGGCGTGCAGGGGGGTGACACGCGGGCGTTCCCGGTAACTTACTCGCAGGATTACCCGCAGAAAACCCTGGCGGGCAAAACTTTCAGTTACCAAGTGGACGTCCAGAGCATCAAAAGAAAGGTAGTCCCACAGGCGGACGACGAACTGGCCAAGTCGGTCAGCGAGTTTTCAACTCTGGAGGAGTTGCGCACGAAACTGCGCCAGGATCTGACGGAACGAACCCAGCATCGGGTGGAGCTCGAGGCGAAGCAGAAGCTGGCGGAGAAGCTCCTGGAAGCGCACGAATTCCCGGTGCCGGAGGCGCTGGTGGGCGCCCAGTTGGACCGGAAACTGGAACGGACGCTGGGGCAACTTATCGCGCAGGGGATCGACCCGCGGGAAACCCAGGTGGACTGGCGAAAGGTCCGTGAGGATGCCAAACCTGAGGCGGAAAAAGAAGTCCGCGCGGCCCTGATCCTGAGCCGGGTGGCCGAGGCCGAGAAGCTGGAAGTCACGGAAGAGGAAGTTGACGAGGTGATCCGGGAAATGGCGCAGGATCGCCGCCTGACCCCGGCGGAATTGAAGACGCGCTTGACACGCGACGGGAAGCTGGATACACTGAAGTCTACTCGCCGCAATCAAAAAGCGTTGGATTGCATTTACCACAACGCAAAAATCATTCGGAAAAGCGCGTAATATCCCGGCCGGGTTTGAAGCAGTCCGTCGATAAAGGCCATGAGCAACCAGCCCAACCTGACGCTGATCCCGATGGTGGTCGAACAGACCAACCGCGGCGAGCGGGCCTACGA
>PMYF01000259.1:1665-4169 GCA_003171295.1 Acidobacteriota bacterium
ATCAACTCCCCGGGAGGCGTGGTCACGGCGGGTATGGCAATTTACGACACCATGCAGTTTATTCGCCCCGACGTAGCCGCGATTTGCATCGGCCAGGCAGCCAGCATCGCCGCGCTGTTGCTCGCGGCGGGAACGCCCGGGAAGCGTTATGCCCTCCCCAACGCACGCGTCTTGATTCATCAGCCCACTATTGGTGGACTCTCCGGGCAGGCCACGGACATCGACATTCATGCCCGCGAAATCCTGCGCATTCGTGCCAGTCTGAACGAAATCATGGGCAAGCACACCAACCAGCCGATTGAAAAGATCGAGCGTGATGTGGAACGTGATTACTGGATGGGCGCCCAGCAGGCACGCGAATACGGCATCATCGATGAAATCATCTACAAGCACAAGTAACCCACGGAGAAGCCTTTGAAACGCCCGGGTTCCGAGGAAGCACTGCGCTGCTCGTTCTGCCAGAAGCCTCAGAATGCCGTGGCGAAGCTCATCTCCTCGCCCGGCGAGCCGCCGCGGACGTACATCTGCGACGAGTGCGTTGTGGTGTGCAACACGATTTTGGAAAAAGACAGCGGCCCTGCCCCTTCGCCAGCCCAGGCCAAGCTACCCCGGCCCGCGGAGATCAAGGCCTTCCTGGATCAGTACGTCGTGGGGCAGGAAAAGGTCAAGAAAAAGCTGGCGGTGGCGGTTTACAACCACTACAAGCGTAATATTCTGACGCGCATTCGCAGCGACGTGGAGTTGACCAAATCCAACATTCTGCTGATCGGGCCCACGGGCACAGGGAAGACCCTGCTGGCGCAGACCCTGGCGCGCGGACTGGAAGTGCCCTTCGCCATCGCTGACGCCACGACGCTGACGGAAGCAGGCTACGTGGGCGAGGATGTCGAAAACATCATCCTGAAGCTCCTGCAAAGCGCCGGCGGGGACGTGCAGCGCGCCCAGCAGGGGATCATCTACATCGACGAGATCGACAAGATTTCAAAGAAGGATGAAAACCCCTCCATTACGCGCGACGTTTCAGGCGAGGGCGTGCAGCAGGCCCTCCTCAAGATTCTGGAGGGCACGGTGGCGAGCGTTCCGCCCCAGGGTGGCCGCAAGCACCCCCACCAGGAATGCACGCCGGTGGACACCACGAACATCCTCTTTATCTGCGGCGGCGCCTTCGTGGGGCTCGAGAAGATCATCGAGCAGCGCCTGGGCAAGAAGACGATGGGCTTCCGCGCCGAGGCCCCGACCGTGCTGGCGTCCGCCAGCCGGCGTGATACCGAGATCTTGGAACGGGTGCAGCCCACCGACCTGATCCACTATGGGCTGATTCCGGAATTCGTGGGCCGCTTACCGGTCGTGAGTGTGCTCAGTGATCTGGACCAGGCAGTCCTCGTGGAGATTCTGACGCAACCCAAGAATGCCCTGGTTCGCCAATATCAACGGCTGTTTGAATATGAAAACGTCAAATTGCTCTTCACGGACGGAAGCCTCCGCGTTATCGCGGCCCAGGCGCTCGAAAGGAAAGTGGGCGCGCGCGGCCTGCGCATGATTCTGGAAGACCTTATGCTGGATTTGATGTATCACCTCCCCAGCCAGCGCGAGCTGCGTGAGTTCGTCGTGACCGAAGAAATGGTCAAGAGCCACGAGATCAACTTCAATTCCGCTTTCCTTGAGAAGGCAGGTTAATGGATTCCCCTATGTTCTCTGGTCGTGAAAAAAGCGAAACTCGTATATTGCCCATGATGCCCATTCGCGATGTGGTCATCTTCCCGCATATGATGACCCCCTTCGTGGTGGGGCGCGAAAGCTCCATCCGGGCTCTCGAGGAAGCGTTGGCGGGCGACAAGAAGATCTTTCTGGCCACCCAGCACGACGCCGCCGTAGACGACCCCAAACCGAATGAGATCTTCCAGGTGGGGACCCTCGCCAATATCGTGCAGAGCCTGAAACTGCCCGACGGCAACATCAAGGTGCTGGTGGAAGGCGTGGAACGCGGCAAGGTGCTGAAGATTTCGAACGAGGAAGGTTACTTTCGCGTCAGCGTGCAGACCCGGCAATTCCGCCCCGTCACCACGCCCAGCCTGGAACAACTCGTGCAGCGCGCCACGACGCTCTTTGAGCAGTANNGAGATCAGCAAGTTCACCGACACCATCGCCGCCAACCTCAATGTCAGCATCGAGGAAAAGCAGGAACTGCTCGAGATCTTTGACCCCGTGGACCGCCTGACGCGCTTGGCCGACATCCTGGAAATCGAGATTGAGAAGTTGAACGTGGACCGCACCATCCAGGGTCGCGTGAAACGGCAGATGGAGCGCGCCCAGCGCGAGTATTACCTGAACGAAAAGATCAAGGCCATCCAGAAGGAACTGGGCCGGAACGAAAAGAGCGAGATCGACGAGCTGAAGAAGAAGATTGAAACCGCGGGCATGACCAAGGATGCGCTCGACCACGCCATGACCGAGCTCAAGCGCCTGGAGATGATGCCTCCCATGTCGGCGGAGTCCACCGTCTC
>PMYF01000259.1:4282-5570 GCA_003171295.1 Acidobacteriota bacterium
CTCTCGTTGGGTGGCGTTCGCGACGAGGCGGAAATCCGGGGTCACCGGCGAACCTATATCGGCGCACTGCCTGGCCAGATTATCCAGATGATGAAGAAAGCGGGCACCGTGAACCCCGTCTTTCTCTTGGATGAAGTGGATAAGATGAGCATGGATTTCCGGGGCGATCCCTCCGCCGCGCTGCTGGAGGTTCTCGACCCGGAGCAGAATGGCACCTTCATGGACCATTATCTGGATGTGGAATATGACCTGTCGAAGGTGTTCTTCATCACCACGGCCAACGTCATCCACACCATCCCCCAAGCGCTCCAGGACCGGATGGAAATCCTGCGGCTGGAAGGCTACACGGAACCGGAGAAGATGGAAATCGCCAAGCGATTCCTGGTGAAGAAGCAGCGTGAAGCCGCCGGCTTGAAGGCGGAAAACCTCACCCTGCCGGACGAAACGATTGTCCGCATCACCCGCCACTACACGCGTGAGGCGGGAGTTCGCAACCTGGAACGCGAAATCGCCAACGTCAGCCGCAAAGTGGCCCGTAAAGTGGTGAAGGAAGGCCGGAACTTCAAGGTCACGGTGGGGCCGGATGATGTCAAGGAATACCTGGGAGTCATCAAGTTTCGGGACACCAAAACCGAAGAGAAGAATGAGGTGGGCCTGGTGACGGGCCTGGCCTGGACGGAAGTGGGCGGTCAGATCCTGAACATTGAAGCGACCCTTATGCCGGGGAGAGGCAAGCTGCTGCTGACCGGCAAGCTAGGCGATGTGATGCAGGAATCAGCCCAGGCCGCCATGAGCTACGTACGGTCCCGCGCCACCCAACTGGGGCTGGACCCCGATTTCTATCGCCACCTCGATGTACACATTCACATCCCGGAAGGCGCCATCCCGAAAGACGGTCCCTCGGCGGGCATCACGTTGGCGGTGGCATTGGTGAGCGCGCTGACCAAGATCCCCGTGCGGCGCGACGTGGCGATGACGGGCGAGATCACCCTGCGCGGCAAGGTTCTGCCGATTGGCGGGGTGAAGGAGAAACTCCTGGCGGCGCACCGGGCGGGGAATCGCACGATCATCCTGCCGCGCGACAACGAGAAAGACTTGACGGATATTCCTGCCAACATCCAGCAGGAGCTGACGATCCGTTCCGTCGACGACATGGACGATGTGCTCGACATTGCCTTGGAGAAGAAACTCGAACCTCGGCCCCTCCTGGTTACGGGAGAGGCGACCCCGTCCGCGATAGAAAACCCTTCTCAAGACTTGGGCCGGGAACCCATGACCAATTAGATGT
>PMYF01000259.1:5647-5929 GCA_003171295.1 Acidobacteriota bacterium
GCTTCTTACCGCACCTTGTACCGCTGCTTGGCTGTCGCCAGCAGCTCATCACGCCTTGCCATCGTTTCCGTTAGTGACTTGGACGTGAAACTCAAACCCATGACGGAACGGTCACGCGACCGACAATTTCAACGAAACAGAGAGAACGGATATGCCTGCAAAGAAACTAGAAGTTAAGATTGACGAAGTCCAGGAAGAAAGGATCGAGGAAGTCAAGGAAGGCGAAGTCCTCGATATCGGCAAGCTCAAGGAAATGAATATCTCCACGCTGACCCAGGTGGC
>PMYF01000517.1 GCA_003171295.1 Acidobacteriota bacterium
AGAGAAGGCAGCTCTGAGCGGAGTCTCCACGGACCAGATCACCGAGACCCTGCGCATGGCCCTGAGTGGTGCGGTGGTTGGAATCGCGCACCAACCAAAGGAGAAGGAAGACGTCGATATTGTGCTCCAACTCCCCCAGAAGGAAAGAAGCAGCCTGGCGGACCTGGGCGAGATCCGAGTGGCGTCGGCGAATGGAACGCTGATTCCCCTCAGTGAATTGACGAAGGTGCAGGAGGGGAGCATCGAGAAGAGCATTTATCACAAGAATCTCAAGCGCGTGGTTTACGTGACCGGCGACGTGGCAGGCAAGGAAGAAAGCCCCGTTTACGCGATCATTGGCGTCTCGAAGGAACTGGACAAGCTCAAAACGCCATCCGGTGCGAGGCTTGAGCGCTACCTTACTCGCCAACCGTTTATGGCGGATCAGGTTTCGATGAAGTGGGACGGGGAATGGCAAATCACTTATGAGGTTTTCCGCGATCTCGGGTTCGCGTTTGCGGTCGTGTTGGTCCTGATCTACGTGATCGTTGTGGCGTGGTTTCGGTCGTTCCGCGTGCCGCTGGTGATTATGGCGCCGATCCCGCTCACGCTGGTGGGAATCCTGCCCGCGCATGCCCTCATGGGTGCCTTCTTTACGGCCACGTCGATCATTGGCTTCATCGCCGGCGCGGGAATCATCGTGCGAAACTCCATCATCCTGGTGGATTTCATCGAGTTGCGCCGTCGCCAAGGCATGCCATTGGAAGAAGCTGTTGTGGACGCGGGGGCGGTGCGCTTCCGCCCCATGCTGCTGACCGCAGCCGCTGTGGTCGTGGGGGCTTTCGTAATCCTCTTTGACCCCATTTTCCAGGGTCTGGCGATTTCACTAATGGCCGGAGAAGTTGCCTCCACGCTGCTGTCGCGCATGGCCGTGCCGGTGCTTTATTACCTCCATGCACGCCGCGAGGAGCGAGGGTTGGCTTTGAAGGAGGGCGGCGCTTAGCGAAAACGGCCGGCCTCCAGACTTAATTCATCGAGGAGGAAGAGACTATGGACATAAACCGCTGGTTGCGACTCATTGCCGGGACCTTTGTCCTGATCAGCGTTCTTCTGGGCTACTACGTCAGCGCCAAGTGGTTCTGGGTTACAGGCTTCGTGGCTGTGAACCTTATGCAGTCCGCGTTCTCCAACTGGTGCCCCATGATGACGTTCCTGCGCAAATTGGGCGTGCGGCCGTAAGCACCGGCGGCCCCCGACTCGGGAACCAAGCTGAAGTGCTCATAGCCGCAGATGATCCTGCCGCCGGGGAAGCGATGCCTGGGGGACTCCAGGCGTGGTTTTGATGGCATTGAACTGGTAGGGAAGGTATGGGATTCACATGGCTGAGTTTAAGTTGAAACGGGTGTTGTGTCCGGTGGATTTCAGCGAGCCTTCCGCCGCTGCGCTGAGGATGGCAGGTGGCGTGGCAAAGGCGTTCGGAGCTGAGCTCACAGTGCTGCATGCACAGATTCTCGAGGCGCCGGTGTATTTCACTGTAGCTCAGACGCAGGCGCTTAAGGCGCAACTCCGTCGGAGCACGCAGGCCGCGCATGCCCACCTTGCCGACTTCGTTGTCAAATACCTTCCGGCGGACCTGACCCGCTCGATTGAGGTGGTTGAGGACGATCCGGTTGTAGCCATCTTACGGACCGCCAAAAACTGGAAAGCGGGACTGGTCGTGATGGGGACTCACGGTCGCACGGGGCTGACTAAGGTCCGGTTGGGCTCGGTCATGGAGAGTGTCCTTCGCCAGACCGGCGCCCCGGTCCTGACGGTTGGCCCCGGTATCAAGCCCGTTGCTTCGCTGGGCGTCATCCGGCGGATCCTCTGCCCTGTCAATTACAGCAGCCTGGCTGAGATTGCGTTTGAGCATGCTAGGACGCTCGCAGAAAAGACGGGTGCGCAACTGACTCTCCTCAACATTGCTGAGGAAACTCCATCGGGCCAAGGTTTGGATGAAGCTCAAAGGGTGCTTTGCGATTGGGTGGCCCCGGCTGTCCGCGAACGTTGCTCCGTGAAGGAAGTTGCTCGGCAAGGAAACAGCGCCGAGCAGATTGTGGCGGAAGCCAAAAGCTCCGGTGCTGACCTTGTGGTGATCGGGGCGCAATCGCGCGGGTCACTCGGCACTATGCTTTTCGGCTCTACGACCGAAGTAGTGATCCACCGTGCACCCTGCCCGGTTTTTACGGTTGTCCGAAGGGAGCGCAGCCCGCGGCACAACTAGGATATGGGCACGGTCTGCCGGCACCCGACAGAAGCCTCTCACGTATTCTTTGTCGAAGCGGTTATCCGCCACAGTCTTTCCCAGGACGTGATCCTTGAGCCAGCCTGACCGTAAGACCTCAAAGCAGTCAAACTGTGGAGCGTAGGGTTTGATATCCAGCAACGGGGTTCGGTCCAAGATATCCACCCCCTGAACGGCAAGACGGTTCTCACGAACTTCCAATAGACGAACAGCAGCCATGCCGATTGGGTTCGGACGCGCCGGCGCACGGGTGGCGAATACACCATGTTCCGTGTTATCCAGGTACGGCTTGACGACCAACCCGCACTCCTCAAATCTCGCGCGGTCGAACCAATAGAGAAGCCAGATCCGCTCGAGGCCTTCGAGGTCTCGCAGCCCCGGAACGAACTCATCGAAGACCTCCGCCGTGCCCTCCACCCCTTCCGCGGGGCGAGGCTGTATCGGCGTGCCCGTTGCTTCCCGAAACGGAGAATGGATAATCCCTATGGGTTTGATCTGCATGTTTGGTTTTCCTCCGAAACTTGTTCATCAACTGTTGACGATACTCTCTTTGCAGGGAAGGTTTACATCATTTCGAGGAAGCAGATGGTCCCACCATAGAAAGTAACTGTGGGTGACAATGAGCGGCAATTTCCAACATACATATCTTGGGAATTTGGCGGGGTAATTGACGCTGTGTCTGCCCGTCAGAGTGAGCTACAGGCGCGTGGTATTGACATGGGTTCCCTTAGGGCTAAGATAAATGCCGATGCGAAACAATTTCTGGCCCCTATCTGCTCTGGCTTGGTCACTTTGTGTAGCTGAATGGAGCCTGGGAGGGGATATTCGGAGCGAGTTGCGCCGCGCTCAGGGCCTGGAAACAGCCGGGCGTTACGAACAGGCGATTGCAGACTACCGTACTGTGCTGAAAGAAGAGCCGAAGAGCCTTCAGGCGAACGTCGGCCTGGGGCGCGCTTACTTTCACTCCGGCCAATATCCCGAGGCAACCGATAGCTTTGGGCGGGCGCTTCAACTTTCACCCGGAAATGCAGAAATCGTGGAATGGTTGGCCAAGAGCTACCTGCGGAAGCGAGATCCTCAGAAAGTTGTGGAGCTTCTCAGCCACGAGGGCTCAATAGCGGCCCATTTTGCCTGGGCTCATTTGCTATTGGCACATGCCTTTGACGCACAGGACAAGCTGGGTGAAGCCACGGGCGAACTCCAGCGCGCTCTGGCACTCGACCCGCACTGTCGGGGGGCACATTTTGCCTTGGGATTCATTGCTTGGACAACGCGCGATCTGAAAACTGCTGAAAAGGAATTTCTTCAGGAACTCGCCTTGGATTCTCGAGAGGATCTGACGTTCTACTACCTTGCAGAAACAATGGAGGTGCAAGGAAAGCTTGACGAGGGCGAAGCGGTCCTTAAGAAAATGGGAAGCGAAGCACCCGAGACATATCTCCACCATTTTGCGGTGGGCAAATTGGATGAACGAAAACAGAACTTCGAAACAGCTGCAGGAGAGTTCCGTGCGGCGATCCGGCTTGACCCAAGACAATCAGAGGCTCACTATCACTTGGCCGTCGTCCTTCGGAAGCTCGGCGAGACCGCACAGGCAAACGTGGAATTTGATCTGTCCAACCAGATGCGGGTCGGCATGAGTCCCGGGTCGGAACAGGGCATGGGCAGAATGCGGCCACACCTTCCAGATTTCGATTAGCGGAAGGCTGACGGCAAATTGTGGATGGATTCCTTTGTAGGGTAACAGGCCCCCAAAAGCAGCACGTCCTTCCTGCCTCTGCGCTAATCTCTGTTCTTTGATAGTCCTCGGCGATCGTGAGATTTCATCACAGGCAATTGAGGGAGCGGCCTGGCCTGTTCTGGTTCGAGTGAAGCCGGCTTAAACCCTGTTGGAAGGCGTTGCAGACGCTTCGAGTCCGATCGGTAAAGACCCAGGGGTGTTACTTCAAACCTTGTGACCGCACCAACTGACTGCTTCCACACAAAGGAACAGTAAGGACATTGAAAGACCTGTTGCCCTGCAACCAACAACTCGGCCACATCCCGCAGTCACGGAAGGCCTTCGTCCATCTGTCGTAGTCCGCGAGGAAGGTTTCTCACGCAGTTCGGACACCGCAGCTTAGGCTTGTGCGCCATCTGGAGATAATATCAACTAACCGCAGTACCGTCCCGAGCCTTGCATCATTGCATGATCATAAGGCCGGCGGCGTCACCCAGATTGTTGTCACTGCGGTCGGTCCGGCGGAAGAAGCAGTTTCCACTTACTTGGCAGGCAAACTGATCCCACAAACGGAGAGCTTCTGCCGTCGTCACCATTGATCTCCGCTAGAGGAATGTGATCTTCTTATATTGGAATGACCAAGCAAAGGGAAAATCAATAAGGAGCTAACCATGGTAAAGCTTGAGAACCTCGGCAAAGTTGCTGTTGCAGTCGCGGTTTCTCTCTTTCTGGCGTCATTCTTTACTATCGGCAGAGTGCCGCGGTTGATGGGTGCAGTTCCGGCCGGACTCATGTCTGCTGCTTTGCAGGGCGAATTGACAGGGGCCTCCTCAGTCAACGCTGCCGATCTCATCAACGCGGAGGACTTGGTCAAGATTCTCCAGTCAGCGGAAGACAAACGCCCGCTCCTGATTTACGTAGGTTTTCATCCTCTTTATACCCAGGCACATATTCCGCGTTCTGAGTTCTTCGGCCCGGCATCCAATGAAGCAGTGGTGCAACAACTGCGGAAGCGTGTGGAGGGACTCTCCCGAAAAAGGTCTATCGTTGTCTATTGTGGATGCTGCCCCTGAAACCACTGCCCGAACGTAAAGCCGGCATACGAAGCCCTCCGTAATTGGGGCTTCACAAAGCTGAAGCTCCTCTATATTCCCAACAATTTGGGCACGGACTGGGGGAATAAGGGTTATCCCTTTGAAAAGGGTGAGTAGTAAATCCCAGAGGAAGCAGCCTGCTTCCCAATCAGAGCCGTCAACCGCCACCGGAAGGCGCACACACGCCGCCGGCTGACTTGCTTGTGGCGCCGACTGTGGCAAATGCCGAGAACTTCTGTTCGACCCGCTTCCATCCGCATTTGGGGCACTCAGGCAGGTCCTGGTTGCGGGTCAACACGAGTTTCTCAAAGACATGTCCGCAGTGGGAACAGGCGTATTCAAATATGGGCATGGGAAACCCACCTCACTCCTTTGGTTTGATCTCACAGCTTTCTTGCTTTGAATTCCCCGCCGGGGAGGCAGGACGCGGCGCTCATGTAAAGCGGGAGATCCCGGGAATGCGTGGCAGGACCAGAAACCAAACCACCAGGAAGAGAACGAAAATCAAGAGAACTTGCATAGTTGGATTATACGCTCACCCTCAAGCCCAAAGATATAGGCCCACGAGCGATCCCGACCGATTCCAACACGAGGTATGCGAAGGCTACGGGCGCTGGCTCATCGAAGTGCGCGGCCTTTCCAAGGAGACTCTTCGCAAGAACAGCAACGCAGCACAGTTATTTCTTCGCTTCCTGGGAAACCGGGCCAACCGAGATTCTCTCCATCTGATGAGCCTAGCCAGCATTGACGAGTACTTGTCGTGGCGGATGCCGGGACTGCGCCGCGCTACCCAGAGTGGAGTGTGTCATTGTTTGCGCAGTTTCCTGCGTTATCTGCATTCGACAAGACTGATCCCCATGGACCTGGCAGCGCAGGTTTCGGATCCCATCCTTTACGGATCTGAGGAGATCCCGAGGGCATTCCCAGAAAAACAGGTACAGGTGCTGCTGAATTCGGCAAAGCGGGATCGTACTCCGAAAGAGCTGCGCGATTACGCCATACAGATGATGCTGGCGACTTATGGCCTGGGTGCGGGGAGAGTGATCCGGTTGCGCCTGGACGACATCAGTTGGCGAGAAGAGCACTTTCGGATTCGCCAATCCAAGACGGGACGGGAATCATTTCTTCCCCTCATGGCCGGGGTAGGAGAGACCCTGCTGGATCATCTTGAGCGTGGCCGTCCGCAGGCGACCGTTCGCGAAGTATTCCCGCGGAGCCGCGCTCCTTACAGTCCACTTTCGGCGGCGGGTTCGCTAGATAAGGTCATTGATTGCCGGTTGAAGCAAGCGGGGATCGAAGTCAAAGGGAGGCATGGCTCCCATGCATTTCGTTTCGCTCGCGCGCAGAGCCAGTTGCACGCTTCGGTGCCACTGAAGTCCATTGGGGATGTACTGGGACATCGCACGATAGCAACCACGGAAACCTATTTGAGATTGTCGACTGACGATCTCCGAGCGATCAGTCTAGTATTACCATGTTATGTAGTGTCGTCATAAACTTGCTTGAATTTCGTTCCGCAGGAAGGACAGCGTCCGTTCGATCTCACCAGCCAGAGCTGGATCGCGCGGAGAATCTGTTCTCACGTCACACCAGAAGTTTCATTTGCGGCGCAAATAGGTCGTGAGAATAAATAAGTAAGCGATGGCCGAGAGAACGAGATGATGATGGAAGCCTCGCCAAGAGCGCCCTTCGAAATGATCGAGCCCCAAATCATCCTTGGAGCGCTGGTAGGATTGTTCGATGTGCCAGCGGGAGCGGCTCAGTTTCAGGCACCGAGCTTTGGTCGGCGACCGGTGCAGGTGAGCCAGATAGTAGTGATAAGGTT
>PMYF01000434.1 GCA_003171295.1 Acidobacteriota bacterium
AAGCGCTACACCAAGAGCGGTGAAGACTTTTTCCTGGCGGGCCGTGAGATGACAGCCTGGGTGGCGGGACTCAGTTTCCTGTCCGCGAACCTCGGAGCGCTGGAACTGATGGGCTGGGCCGCGTCCGCGTATCAGTACGGCATCCTGGCAGCGCACTGGTACTGGGTGGGGGCAATTCCCGCCATGCTCTTTCTGGGCATCGTCATGATGCCGTTCTATTACATTTCCAAAACCCACTCCGTCCCGGGGTACCTGCAACTCCGCTACGGCGAGTCCACGCGCGCCCTCAGCGCGATTTCGTTTGCCTTCATGACTGTTTTAATGTCGGGCATTAATATGTATGCAATGGCCCTGGTGATGAAGGTTGTTCTCGGCTGGAACATCCATTTCAGCATCTGGGTCTCGTCGATTACAGTGGCGATTTACGTCGCCATGGGCGGGCTCTTTTCGGCGATCTTCAATGAGGTGCTGCAATTCTTCCTGATCTGGCTGGGCGCGTTGCTGATTCCCATTCTGGGCCTGGTGGAAGCCGGAGGCTGGTCCGGGCTGGTCCAGCGCATTCACCAGAATCTTCCGCAAGGGGATTACACGCACTTGTGGCGCACCATGGGCCACTTCGGGGACAACCCGATGGGGATCCACTGGACCGGCATCGTCATGGGGCTGGGCTGGGTGATTTCTTTCGGCTACTGGACCACAGATTTTCTCGTCGTGCAGCGCGTCTTCGCCGCCAAGGACATCCGCGCGGCCAAGATGGCGCCCATCATCGGTTCCTTTTTCAAGATGGCGGTGCCTTTCATTGTCATCCTGCCCGGCTTACTGGGGCTCGGCCTGCTGAACTACACGCTGGTGCCGGAAAAGGTCGCCGCCGTCACGGGCCAGCATAGCTACAATGAGGTCCTGCCGCTTATGCTGGCACGCTATTGCGGCCCCGGCCTGCTCGGACTCGGCATCACGGCGCTCATCGCCGGCTTTATGTCGGGCATGGCGGGCAACGTGAGTGCGTTTGCGACCGTCTGGACCTATGACCTGTATCGGCCATTCCTCCGCAAGGGGGCTGCGGACAGCCACTACCTGAAGATGGGACGCTGGTGCACTATTCTCGGTGTGATGATTTCGATCGGCACCGCTTACGTGGTCATGCAATTCGGCAGCATCATGGACTATGTGCAGGCGCTGTTCAGCATCTTCATTGCGCCGCTGTTCGGCACGGTACTGCTCGGCATGTTGTGGAAGCGGGTGACGCCCGCGGCGGGCTTCTGGGGGCTGCTCTCGGGCAGCGTTTCTTCCATCGCCATGTTCTTGCTGGTGAAGTTCGACCACAGCATGCTCGCCTATATCGCGCTTTCCAGCCAAGCGAAGGACATGGCCGAGAACATGTATCGCGCCTTGTGGTCCTGGCTGATTTGCGTCATCGTCACCGTGGTCGTTACGGCCTTCACCAAACCAAAACGCGTGGAGGAGTTGGCCGGCCTGGTTTATGGTTGCACCGAACTGCCCAGCGAAGGGCACTTGCCGCTCTGGAGGCGCCCGATCTTCTGGGCGGGTGTATCGCTGGCTCTCTTCTTGGTGTTGCAATGGATTTTCTGGTAGGGGGCGGGGCCGGAGTCAGAACACAGGAGTCATAACGCATGGAAGAAAAACCGCAGAGCGCCCGTTTAAATGGCGGGGAAGGCAGGCGGCGCAGCGCCGCCGGTCTCGAAGACTCGAAACCGCGGGATCGTCACATGATTCCGGTCTGGTTCTTCGTAGGCGTCATCCTGTTGTTTAGCGGGTTAGTCATTTTGGCAACAGGGATCTATGAGTTTTCCAGCCCCCCGCCCACCGTCCTTGCGAGCTTGCATCCGGCCCTGTGGTGGGGAGCGCTTCTCACCCTCATCGGCGGCATCTACGTTTACGTCTACCTGCCTAAGAAATCGTAGCGGCGGCGGGGTCGGCGCTACTCCAGCTCGGGTATGCCCAGGTCTTTCGAGCCGAGTGGCGACATCTTGAAATCCGGCGCGTATTCCTCCAGCAGATCGAGAGCAATTCGGGCGCGGTGCACGCGCTCGCGGGCCATTTTAATAGCAAGGTCTTCAAGGTGCAGTCCTGAAGGATAAATGTCGGGTGAGTTGCGCAGCCCGAATTTGAAATAGACTGGCGCGGCCACCTGAATGATCCTGGGCATCTCGTAGTAGCGAACGAAGCCGCCGAAGTTGTCGGGCACTTCGATGTAAAGGTCGATGGGAATATCCACGGCCTGGCGGATGGCGCCCATCTGGGCGGGGCTCAAGTCGGTGGGAATATTCATCGTCGAAACGCCACACTGCTCAAACAGTTTCGCGGTGGCGGGGTTGGCGGCGGGCAGGGTGACGGAACTTTTGATGACCAGATTCTTCGGCAACTCACCCTTCTGCTTCATTTGGTCGAGCACCCAGATGAGGCCGAGGTCGGCCGGGAGGATGCTGCGAATGCCGAGGGCACAGGCGCGCCGGACGTCCTCGATGGCATAGACCAGTTGGTCCGCTCCGCGATGTTGCAGGCCGATGACTTTACCGGCCGGGGAGGCTGTCTGCGCACCGATCTCAAACGTGGCGCGCGGCCCCACGAACAAACAAACCTCGATGCCTTCCTCGTGCCCGATCTCGGCCATCTCGCGAATCTCGTCCCGCGTCAGCAGCATGACGCCGCTTCCCTGGCTGACACGGTGAATCGGCACTTTGTGAACCTTGGCAGCCTCCAGCACTTCGCGGAAAACCCGCGGCCCTTCAACACTCGGAATTTCGAGGCGGTACTGCCCGCCGTCCCTGAAGCGCTTGGAACTGGGCTTCAACGCATGATTGTCTTCGATGGGTAGTTTAAGTTTGGCGAGAAACTGCTGAGTCTTTTTCATATGGGACTCCCATGGGGGCAGGGATAAGTTTCAACTTCCTCAGGCGGCCTTGGCGCCGCGCCGCGCCGCAGCCATCGGGAGGCGCTGCCTTCGCCCAACACGATGCGCCAGCGCGACAGCTTCTGCTCGTATGACATCGCGGCGTGGGCGGGGCTGGTGGAAGGAAGCACCTGGTAGCGGATTCGCTCAAAAAGGATGGGCGGCTTTTGCAGCACCTTGCGGTCATAAATCTCTTTAGCCTTTTTGCCATTAAAGCAGATCAGGCCAACGGCAGTGTGGGCACGGAGAAACCCACTTAAGTCGTTCGTCTCGACGGTCGACAGCCGGATTGCCGAATCGAGACTTCCGGAACGGTGTCCTGCCGCACAGACGTCCCAGAGCGCAATGCCATTTTCTTTGAGCAAGCGAAGGCGGTCTTCATAAGGTAGGTCAGGGGAAGCTCCGGCGAGCTCCCCCATGATGCGCCAGAAGGCGTTTCGTGGTTGAGCATAATACTCGCCGCGCGCCAGAGAGACCTTGCCGGGTAGCGTGCCCAGGATGAGCACGCGAGCATCGGCATGAGCTACGGATCCGAAACCGTTGGATTTCACAGCCTTGTCCCGTGCAATCCACGAATCACTAACAGCAGACTACTGACAACTTTCCATTACGCATACTTCATATACACCGTGCGCGTTTCCGTGTAGAAATCAAGCGCTGCGGGCCCCTGTTCGCGCATGCCGAAGCTTGATTCCTTGGTGCCGCCGAAGGGAAGCTGGTATTCGACGCCCGCCGTGGGCAGATTGACGGTGATGAGCCCGGCTTCGATCCTGTTAATAAACTGATGAACACGCGTGAGGTCGCGTGAGACGATCGAGGCCGAGAGGCCAAACCTCACGCCATTGGCCAGGCGCATGGCGTCCTCGAAATCGTTCGCCACCATCAAGCCCAGCACCGGCCCAAAGACTTCCTCCTGCGCGATGCGCAT
>PMYF01000349.1 GCA_003171295.1 Acidobacteriota bacterium
CGGCCCAATACCTTTTCAAAAACCCGCGCCAGGCGTTCCGTCAAGCGCGGATCGTTATAGGTCGCAGGGGTGTATTCCGTATCGCTGGCTTTCACGATGGGCGAGCGCGATTCCGGAATGCCAGCGGCGGCCGCGATGCCTTTGGCCATGCGGTCAAGCGAGCCCAGGATGCGCTGGCGCACTTCTTCCTTGTAAGTCCGGAGGGTGAGCTGCAAATGCACCTCATCTGGAATGATGTTGTAGCGCGTACCCCCGTGAATCGAACCGACTGTGACCACGGCAGGATCGAAGGGGGAATCCTCGCGGCTGACAATCGTCTGCAAGGCCAGAACAAATTGGGCTGACGCGACCACGGGGTCCTTGGCCGCTTGCGGGGCTGACCCGTGCCCGCCGACCCCGCGGATGATGACATCCACGGAGGTCGAACTCGCCAGCGCGTAGCCCGGAGTGTACCCGACCTTGCCGGCTTCGAGGGCCGCGGTGTCATGCAGTGCTAAGGCATAATCGGGGCGCGGGAAGCGCGTGTAAAGCCCGTCGTCGAGCATCGCCTTCGCGCCCGAGATCGCTTCCTCCGCAGGCTGCCCGACCATCACGAGCGTGCCGTGCCATTGGTCCCGGAGCTCCACCAGCATTTTCGCCGTCCCCAGCAGCGCCGTGATGTGGAGGTCGTGCCCGCAAGCGTGCATCACGCCCACCTCGCGGCCCGTGTCGTCCTGGGCCCGGACTTTACTCGCGTAAGGCAGTCCGGTTTTCTCCTCGACCGGAAGGGCATCGAGCTCAGTGCGAACCAGGACGGTGGGGCCGTCGCCATTTTTCAGCAAGGCCACGACGCCGTAACCGGTCCACTCCGCGTGCTCGTACCTGCCCACGTGTTCCGTGACGCTGAAACCCAGGGCGCGGAGTTGGGCGGCCAGAAAGGCCGAGGTCTTCTCCTCGTGGTGGGAAAGCTCGGGCGCGGCGTGCAGCGCCTTATAGGTGGATACCCACGACGCCAGCTCGCGGTCGAGCAGCCCGTCGAGTTTCCCTGGCTGGCTGTGCGCGGCAGGAACGATCCAGAGTGAAAACAGAAGCACCTGGCAGAAAATGGCGGCTCGACGGCTCACAGTGTCCTCCCAAGTTGAGGCGTGATTCCCAGACAGACGCCCCGCCCCTGCGGAAGAAGCGCCGGCAGCGGAGGCCAAGCCAGTATTGCGGAAATCGACGGCCCAAGGCAAGGGGAAGTAGGGTCGCGGGACGGTTTAAGCCTGTGGCCCTCGGGGGGCGGGCGAGGAGCCGTTGTCGCTACTGCGATACGACTCACCCCAGCGCGCCGGGCGCGCCCCTTCCCGGCCTCTTCGAATCGCCCCTCCCCGTGCCGCAAAGTGGTAGGATACTCCCCGCACCGGCCATGCTGGGCCGGCAGCTTTCTGAATCCTCGGGAGGGATTAGTCTCATGTCGCGATGTCTCTCATTTTTCCTGGCTATCGTTTTCAGTGTGGCATCCTTGCTGGCGCAAACTGCCCCGAAGGTCAAGGTTCTCATCCTCACGGGAGTGAGCAACCATGACTGGCGGGCCACCACGCCCGTGCTGCGGGAAATCCTCGAGCGCACGGGACGATTTGAAGTGCGCGTGAATGAGGAGGGGCGCGGCTGCGGGCCGGAGACCTTCGCGCCTTACGACGTGCTCCTGCTCAACTACAACGACTACAAGCAAACCGCCGGGCCCTGGTGGGACGCCCGCGCGCGCGCAGCTCTGCTCGACTTTGTGCGCACGGGCAAAGGACTGGTGAGCTACCACGCCTCCAACAACGCTTTCTGGGGATGGCCCGAATTTGACCGCCTGGTGGGCGGCACTTGGCGCGAGACGGCTGGTCACGGCCCCTACCACGCTTACACGGTCAAGATTGTGGATGCGGCAAGCCCCATCACCAAAGGCCTGCCGGGGACTTTTGCGGAAAGCGATGAGCTCTACCACCAACTCTCGCTGCAACCGAATATTCACATTCTCGCCATAGCCTGGGATGACCCGAAGAATTGCTGGAAGCCCAGCGACGGATGTGGTACGGGAAAAGACGAACCGCTGATCTGGACTCTCGAGTACGGGGTCGGGCGGGTATTCCAAACGGCCCTTGGCCACGATGTAAAGGCCATGCAGGGCGCCGGCTTCCAGGCGACGCTCGTGCGCGGCACGGAGTGGGCGGCAACCGGGCAGGTGACGATTGCACCTCCGGCGGACCTGAAGTAAGTGGCCGGATTGGAATCGAATGCAGCGTGCGGGGGTGAAATGATCGAAGCGCGTGGCGCGCGCCTCAACGTCCGCCCGTCGGAACCGTCTTTCCGGTGCGTTATGCCCGCTAACCTCGCAGCCTATTATGACGCAGTCATCAACTGGAAGAAGCGCCTGGCGCGGGAAATGCCGCTACTGGAAGAGCTAGCGCGCGCGGCGGGTTCGAGGATTCTCATCCCGGCTTGCGGCACGGGTGGTCACGTGGAGGCGCTCGCCGAGCGGGGTTTCGAGGTCCTGGGCTTTGACGCCGATGCCGGCGCGGTAGAATTCACGCAGCGGCGAATCAACTCTGCCGCCGGCGCCATCGCTGCCGCGCGTGGGAAAGCCGGCGTCAGGCAGCTCGCGATGGAGAACGCCGCCGATCTTCATGCTGAATTCGATGTGACGTTCTGTTTGGGTAATGCCCTTCCCAGCCTTTCGGCCGAGGGGCAGTTATTGGCAGCGCTGCGCGGCGTGGCCAGCGTCCTGCACCAAGGTGGAATCTTTCTAACTCAAAATTTGAACTATGATCTGCGTTGGCAACAACGCACCAGCCAGTTTCCGCTGCTGACCGGAGAGACTCCCCGGGAAGAAATCCTACTGGTCAAGTTTGCGGACTACCAGGCGGACCATCTCAATTTCCATACCATGTTTCTGGCGCGCGAGAAGCCCGCGGGGAACTGGCAAGCGCATGCACGGACTTCGCGGCAGATTCCTGTCTTCCAGAAATTGCTGAGCGATCTCGCCACCCAGGCCGGCTTGGGCGAATTCAGTTCCTGGGGAGACTTTACTCGATCACCCTTCGACCCCGAGAAATCCCACGACTTGATCTTCGCAGCGCGCAAGCTTTAGCGGTGCTGGTGTCATTTGGGATGCGACCCCTTTCGAACCGCCGGTCATACCCGCGAAAGCGGGAATGACTGCGCTTTGGAGCGCCCATGTCTGGCAATGACGCCAGTACTCATCACCCCTTTGGCCGTTGAAGAGTTGCGGCAAGTTCACAGAGAATTTAAGGACCTTCGCTAGACCGATGCTACAATCTCATTCTCTGATGACCGAGCCGAAGCCCATTTTGGTCACTGCAGGCATCATACGAAGTGACGACCGCGTCCTGATCTGTCAGCGCCACCACTCCGATGCTTACGGCCTGCAATGGGAGTTTCCCGGCGGCAAGGTCGAAGAGGGCGAAGAGCTGAAATCCTCGCTGCGGCGGGAACTCGCGGAAGAACTGGCGATCCAGGCGGAAGTCGGGCCGGAGGTTTTCCGCCTGCGCCACCTCTATCCGGATCGGTTCGTGGAAGTTGTGTTTTTCGAAATCGCGCGCTACCAAGGCGAGGTGCGCAACCAGGTCTTCGAAGCTATCGAGTGGGCGCCGCGGTCAAGACTGCTTGAGTACAATTTCCTGGAAGCCGACCGCGAACTGGTCAGACGCATTTCCAAGGGGGAGATTGTCTAAAATCAAACCATCCCATCGTGGAATTTCTATTATCCCTTCGGGTCCCGGCGCCGCGCGGTCCCGCCGGGGCGATTCCCTCACCTGGCGTGCGGTTTGCTTGGTCGCGGCCACTATCCTGCTGTGCGCTCCGGGACTGCGCGCCCAAGTTGAAACGGTGGAAGGTCCCCGCTCGGCCCCTGTCTGGGTCGGCCACGGGCGTGTCGAGGGACATCTTCCTTCCAGGAGTTCAGCGGTCGGCGCCTTCTCGCCTGACAGTTCCCTGCTCGCCGTCGTCAACGAAGACAAAGTGGTACTGATCAACCTGCGGGCAGGCGATATACAGAAGATCTTGAAGCCGCACCTGCCGGAGATCGTAGATCTGGATATCCACTCCGCCAACTTTCTGGCGTCGAATCTGCTTTTCCTCCTGGCCAACGGCGTGTTCCATGCCAAAGGCAAGGGGCAAACAACACCCACTCCTCTGCTGGGGTTTCAATGGGACATGATAGAAGACCGCCAGGTCGGGAAGCTGGATGCGGTGGGCTCTAAAGGCGGTTTCAGTCCGGCGCGATACTTCCCGCAGATCAGCCATCTCGCTCTCTACAAGGACGGCAACTTCGACCTGTGGAATCCCCGCACGGGCACGGGTGGCCACATCGCCATCTCTGACCTCACGCAGGTTCCCAACCTGTACGAGTTTTCGCCGGACGGCCATTGGCTGCTGCTGGCGCAGATTCAAACTGCCTCGGCCGCTGACCCCACTGTAGTGGAATTGAAGACGCATAAGTTCGTGGACTCGCTCCGGGGCCATACGGGGACCGTCCTGGGCGTGGCCTTCTCCAGGGACGGCAAGAAAGTGGTGACCGCCTGCGAGGATGGAAAAGTGCGCGTCTTCTCGGTGGGCGATTGGAAGCTCCTCGTGACGCTCAGCGGTCATAAGGGGCCGGTGCACCGGGCCGAATTCTCTCCCAACGGCGAGTGGATTGCCTCGGCCGGGGAGGACCAGACCATGCGCGTGTGGTCGGCCGAAGATGGGTCGCTATTGCAAACCCTGAGCGAAAGCCAGGAACCCTTACTCAACGTGGCTTTCGCGCCGGATTCAAGCTTCATTGTCGCCTCCTCCGAAAAGATCGTGCTCAGTTGGCAGCGGCAACGCGGGAACTGAGCTATGCAGGAATCCTGCCCGCCCCTCGAACCCTGCTCCTCCACCCGTTGCCCGGCGGGGGTCCCTCACAACTCCACAGCACATCAACTTGTGCTAGAATTTCATGTGATCAAACAATTCAGGGGCTCGCGCGAAGCAGAATCCTTATGCCTAAGGTCGGAATGGTAAGTCTGGGGTGTCCCAAGAACCTTGTGGATAGCGAGGTGTTGCTGGGAATCCTGGCGCGGCAGGGGTATGAGCTGACGCCGCGCCCCGACGAGGCGGACATTATCATCGTCAACACCTGCTCCTTCATTGCGCCCGCCAAGCAGGAATCCATCGATACGATTCTGGAGATGGCCGCGTACAAGAAATCCGGCGCCACCCGGAAGTTGGTGGTGGCCGGTTGCTTGGTGGAACGATACCGGCAGGAAATATTGACGGAAATCCCGGAAGTGGATTTTGTAATCGGCACCAACGAGCTGGAGCGCGTGCTGGAAGCTTGCGGAGACTCCGGCGACCGGCGCTCGGCGGGTGAACCTGCGGAGCCCTATCTATATCACGAGTTCACACCGCGCCTGCTTTCGACGCCATCTTACTCCGCGTATTTGAAAATCGCCGAGGGTTGCGACCACCCCTGCTCGTTCTG
>PMYF01000606.1 GCA_003171295.1 Acidobacteriota bacterium
CGCGGATGCGGTTTGTCATGCTGAAAAGACTCCTCCACCCTGGGCTGATACTGCCCCGATTGTTACGATTATAACACGTCACCTCCTTTGATGCACAAACGGCGCGGGGGGCTTCTTAGATCGGGCAATTTCTCCAGGCTTCTCGGGTCCGCGGGCCGGCTGACGCATATCCGTCTGCGCAAGGGCGGAGGGCCGTCCTGGCCGTTGAGGGGGTTCTTCGGGGGGGATTGTTTCGTGCCAGGTCTCAGGAGATGGGCGGCTTCCCTTTGCGTGAAATCCCTTTCTTGGGAAGCCGGAGATTCAGTGGGCTGGCCGACTTACGTTGGGATCGGCCGGCCAGTAGGGACTTAAGCAAATCGAATTTGCGGCTCACGCGCTTGCCGAGCTTCTGATTAACGAACCGTCCCTTTCCCATAGAGAAGCCTCACGACGACTAGCCGGCCCAAGCCGCGCGGCAAGACGGGCGCGGGCTACAGCTCAGTTTCCAGGGCTGGAGCCTCGTTCCCGGTCCGTGCGTCAGTGATGAAGGTCCCTGACATGCGGTCATGCCAGGTCAGGCTGTCACTATCCACCCAAGCCCAGAGGAAACCCAGCATAAGAGCCGAAAGTGAAACCAGCACGCCGAAGGCACGCCAGAGAGACTCCGCTGGTGTCGGAGAAACTCCCTGTAGGTTGCGGATTTCATACCCCATCCAGAGCAATCCGGGCGTGGTGGAAGTGAGGGCAGTAAATAGCGCGAAGTAGGCAAAGATGAGAATGATGGCGACTACACCCAAGACCGCGAAGCTGAGGGGATTGGGTGATAGGTGTCCCCCTGAACGCCAAAAGATGACCCCGAACAGGGCCGCCCCTGCAACCAGCACGAGGGCGTCGGTCAAGCCGGCGAGGAACCGACGGCCTACCGGCGCTAGGAACATTCTTTGGGGCTCCTCTTCCACCGTTGGCGTTACCTCTTCCGGCAAACCCACGACAATTTCCATCGGACGGCTTCCGGGCGGCCCCAACAACATCTCCTCTTCGGGGGCGAGCACAGTTCCAAACCCCGATGGAGTATCCTCCGATTCCTCAAGGGGGATTGTCCCGAGGGCGGTTGCACTTTCCAGATGCGGCGCAGGGAAATCTCCGATGTCCAGGTCGAAGGCCGGCCCGCTTTCTTCCGGCCTCCTGACAGTGTCATCGATGAACATGGGTTCCTCAGTTTCGCGGGAGCCCTCGAAATCCAGATCGAGACTCGTCAGGGAATCTGTGTTTCGCTGCAGCTTGGCGCGTTTCTTCCGAAAATCCTGGACCCGATTCGAGAGATCTTCTCTCCAGTCATGTATGGGGTCTTCAGGCGGAGACAGGTTCGCCGGGCGGGCGTCCTCTGTGGACGGTGAAGACGGCGCCGGGGCAAGCGAGGGCGGTTCCGGAGCAGCCCACTCCGGTTCTACCAGGACCGGCTCTCGCGGGGGTCTAGCCGGTGAGGCCGTTGAAGAAGGCGGTGGTGCACCAATCCCGTCCGGGAACAAAGATGTGAAAGAGGACGAACGTCCCCCCCCTGCAGCCTTCGCAAACTCGAAGCCGCACTTCTTACATTGCGTTAGGCCAGCGTAGCTGACAAACCCACATTTGGGGCACTTCACTGCAGGTGTTGAATCCTCCAGGCAGCATCTACTGCAATCGGAGGCATCTTAACAAAATCATGCGGAAGAACAAAGGGCTTTCGAGTAAAATGACCCCTCTGCGCGCGCTCATGAACCTTCCGCTTTATCGATTTTTGCCACGACGTGGTGGCTTGCGGCTCTCTGCCGCCCTGCTGTTTACTGCACATATGGTTTCAAATGTTGGTGCGCAGCAGGCTCCCGTTCCGCCGGAACTTCAGGGGTCCGGGAAGGTGATCAGTATTCGCGCACTTTCCCAACAAAAGGACAAAGACACCTGGCACCTGCGCGGTGCCGTTGAGGTCGTTTACGAAGGCATGCAGTTGCAGGCGGACGAGGCTTCCTTCGATGAGACTTCCGGCGAAGTGATGGCTCGCGGGCACGTGGTCTTTAATGACCCGCAGAGTCACCTGGTGGCCGACGAAGTCCACTACAATGTCAATACGAAGAAGGGCTGGTTTGCCAAGGGAACGGGCTTCGTCCATCCCAAGGTGCGTCCCCGGCCGCGCGTGCTGAGGACGGAGAACCCCTTTTATTTTTGGGGCGCCACCGTGGACCGCATGGATGAGGATACTTACATTGTGAATCACGGCCGCATGACCTCTTGCGAATGTGAGAGCAAGGGGTGGTCGATTTCGGTGCGGGAGGCCCGCATCACGGTGGGTGACAAGGCAGTCGCGCACGGCGCGCTCTTCCGCCTGCTGGGAATCCCCTTTTTCTATACACCCTTGCTGGTGGACTCCATTGCGCGCGAACCCCGGCAAACCGGGTTCCTGCTCCCCAATATCGGGAATTCCACGCAGAAGGGCTATATCCTCGGCGATGGATTCTTCTGGGCCATTAATCCCAGCGCCGACCTCATGTTCGGCCTTGAGGACTACAGCAAGCGGGGAGTTTCGCAGCGCGGAGAATTTCGTGCCCGGCCCAGCCAGGACAGCGAGATTACCGTCGACTACTTCGGTGTGAACGATAAGGATCCCGATCAGGCGCTACGCGCCCCCGGGAAGAGCGTGCGCATCATCGGCAAAGCTGACAACCTGGGTTACGGTTTCCGCGGCGTGCTGAACGTGGACTACATCAACACGCTCGCCTTCCGTTTGACATGGTCCGACAACTTCACGCAAGCCGTCAGTTCGGAAGCGCGACAGTCCGGATTTTTGAGCAAGAATTTCGATGCCTACAGCATCAATGTCTCCGCCGAGCGTTACCAGAATTTCCTCTCCACGGCACAAGTACCGGGGAACTCCGTCATCATTCGCCAGACTCCCAGCGTGGAGTTCGCGGGGATGGACAAGCAAATCGGCCATTGGCCCGTCTATTTTTCCTTCGAGTCCTCTGCCGGCGCCATGGGCCGCACGGAGCCGGGGCTGATGATTCCGACCCTGAGTGACCGCTTGGATGTTCACCCGCAGATCCTCCTGCGTCCCAAGGAATTCTGGCATTTCCACTTCAGCCCTACGATCGGATTTCGGGCTACGCATTACGGTACTAGTTTGGAAACTCCCCAGAATGCCGTGGATCGTTTGCTCGTCGAAATCGGCTTTGATTTGCGCCCGCCCTCGCTCGAAAAGGTTTTGGCCAGGAGTTACGCGGGGCATCGCCTGAAGCACGTGATTGAGCCGGATATTCAATATCACCTGGTACGCGCGCGTGACCCGGAGAATATTATGGATATTGTCCGGTTCGATGATATGGATATTCTCACAGAGACCAGTGAGCTTGAGTATTCCCTGACCAATACTCTCCTGGCGCGTCCGGATGGGCCGGACAGTGCGTCCAACCGGCCAGCGGCGAGGGACATCTTCTCCTGGCGACTGTCCCAGAAGTATTACTTCGATCCCAACTTTGGCGGCGCGTTGGCGCCGGGCCACAACAACGTTTTCGATTCGACAATTTCGCTCACGGGATTTGCGTTCGCACACAGCCAGCGGCTCTCGCCGGTGGTCTCCGTATTGAAATTCGCTCCCTTCTCGAGCTATGACACGGAAATCCGCACGGACCTGAGTCCCAACGGCGGCGGCGTGCTGAATGCCGGCATCACTTCTCATGTGCGGCACGGTTTGTTCGGGCTTGCCTTCACGGATTTCTTCATCAACCGTACGGCGTCGTTCAATACGCCGAT
This sequence comes from Acidobacteriota bacterium, assembly GCA_003171295.1. Lineage (GTDB taxonomy): Bacteria > Acidobacteriota > Terriglobia > UBA7540 > UBA7540 > Bog-366. Next base: position 3,763 of record PMYF01000606.1, read on the forward strand.
CGCGCCCACCACTCCCCTTTCGCT
>PMYF01000074.1 GCA_003171295.1 Acidobacteriota bacterium
ATCAGGCCTCCGCACTCGCTGCATAGCGGGGCGTCTTCTACGACGGGACCGAAGGGCAGCGATTGCTGGGGCTGGGGCTCGGTGGGGCGCAGTTTGGTGGAGTCGCCGGCTTCGGTCTGCCCGTATTCCGGCCCGATGAACTTGGCGCCCATCCAGCGGAAGATGTAATCCAGGATCGACTTGGCGTAGGGGACCTGCTGATTGCCCGTCCAGCCGCTGGGCTCGAAGCGCACGTGGCTGAATTTGTCCACCAGGAACTTCAGCGGCACGCCGTACTGCAGGGTAAAGCTGATGGCCGTGGCGAAGCCGTCCATCAGGCCGCTGATGGTGGAGCCCTCCTTGGCCATGGTAATGAAGATCTCGCCGGGCTGGCCGTCTTCGTAGAGGCCCACCGGGCACGCCCTCTGCTTTGATCTCACTGGGCCTCGGGTGTAGAGTACGAAAGACCACCCGGGAATTGACGAAATGAACCTGACGGAGCTTAGAACATGCATCCTGAAGTGGGAGGACCTGCACACTGAATTCAAGCTGCAGGCAATCCATCCCGATGATCTGTCGGCGGCGATCGTGAGTTTCGCCAATCTTGAAGGCGGTCAGTTGATCATCGGCGTCTCCAACGACCGCCAGGTCGTCGGCGTTATCGACCCTGACAAGATCTGTCAATACGTCGAGAACGTGGCGCTCAACAACTGCGTGCCCCCCATCTCTGTCGCCGTCGAGACCCTTGCGGATGATGCCAGGACAGTGATCGTCGTGAATATCGCGAAAGGAGACCAGCGGCCCCACCGGACGAACCGTGGCGTGTACTACATTCGGACTGCATCGGGTCGGCGGCAAGCGACGCGGGAAGAGCTACTGCGGCTCTTCCAGGCCGGCGAGAGCATGTTCTATGACGAGACTCCACTGGCACGACTGGGCTTGGAAGACCTTGATCCCGATGCGGTGAGACAGTTCCTAACCAGGAGCGGACAGGCGGAGATGCTGTCGGAGGTCGCGCCCGAACGGTTGCTTCGCAGTTGGCGCCTGACCTCGGGGAACAATCCTACGGTAGCGGGGATCCTCCTGTTTGGGCGGGAGCCGCAACAGCACTTGCCGTTCGCGCAGATTAACGCCGCACGAATCCCAGGAACGGACTTGGCCAATGAACCGTCGGACCGGAAGGATCTCACTGGCCGGCTGCTTGACGTGATCGATCAAGCGATGCGCTTTCTTAACCTTCACCTCGCTATCCCTCACAGAATCCGCGGATTGGAACCGGAGCCTCGGCCGGAACTGCCTGATGCGGCCTTGCGCGAAGCGCTCGTCAACGCTGTCGCTCACCGTGATTACACCGTGCAAGGACCGATCAGGCTTTTCGTTTTCGACGACCGGGTGGAATTCCACACGCCAGGAAGGCCGCCCAATACGGTGGATGAGGAAGCCATGCGGATGGGCGTCCATGTGGTCCGGAATCCCCATATCTATGCGCGGCTTTCCGACGCCGGGCTGGTCACCAGGGCCGGCAGTGGCATCCCGCGCATTGTCAGACTCATTAAAGAGGCGACCGGCCAGGACGTTGTCATCGGAATCAGGGAGTTTGAGGTCTTGCTTTCAATCCCACGAAGAACGAGAATCGATTAGGTTGGGATGGATGACTGAAGATGGCTAAGAAGACCGCAGATGCCCGGAAGACCAAAGCCTCGGCTGGCGTGGGATCTGCCAGCAAACGCCCATACGTTAGTCAGGCCGACATACCACAGCGCACTCTACGGGATGCCCTCACACTCCCACAGGCGCTCACCGACTACTTTGGCGGTGGGCCGACGCCACCACATCAGCTTGCAGCTGGTCTTAAGATCTCGCCGACCTCGTCCGCGTGGCAGGCTCTAGCGGGGGCAGCCATCGCATACGGTCTTACGGACGGAGGAGTCAAGGCCAACAAGATCGCCCTTACTGATTTGGGCCGGCGGGCGACGGCGCCGACTGAGGAAGGTGACGATGCAAAGGCGAGGGCGGAGGCCGCGCTGAAGCCAAAGGTCTGTAGGCTCTTTTTCGAGAAATACAATCGGGCGAAATTTCCCCCCGACTACATCGTTCTGAACGTGCTGCGAGACACCCTTGGCGTGCCGGCCGACCGTGCCAGCAGCGTTCTTGAGATTCTTAAAGACAACGGTACGTTCGTGGGATTCATTCGCAATTACAAGACGGGGCCATACGTCGCGCTGGACGACTTGGAGCCGATGCCGGTCGCAACACGCTCGGAGCCCCTGGAAGACCAGCCCGAAATGGTGGATGAAGTGGAGGCTGCGTTGGGGCCCGCGATCCCGCCCGCCGTTCCTGCGAGAGAAGCGCCGGGCGGTTTCAGGGTGTTCATCTCTCACAGCAAGAACATGGCGGTAGTCACGCAGGTGAAAGAGATCCTGGCCCTGTATGACATTGACTTCGAGTTGGCGATCGAAGAGGAGACAGCCGCAATCCCGGTCCCGCAGAAGATCCTCTCGGCAATGCGTCGCTGCCAGGCTGCTGTGATGGTGGTTACCGCCGATGAACAGAGCAAAGTGGACGGCGAGTATGACATCAACAGGAACGTGTTGATCGAGATCGGCTCGGCCTTCGTTCTCTACGATCAGAAGGTGGTATTGCTTTGGGACAAACGCCTCAAGGTCCCATCCAACATCCAGGGCCTCTATCGCTGCGAGTTCGAGGGAAACGAACTGTCCTTTGCCGTTGGCACAAAGCTGGCAAAAGCGCTGAAGAGTTTCAAACGGTAGTCTTCCCGCTAACTGCACCCACTCGTGCCGCCGCAGTTTTCGCATTTGTAGCAGCTTCCGTTGCGGGTCATTAGGCCTCCGCATTCGCTGCACAGCGGGGCGTCTTCTATTACGGGACCGAAGGGGAGCGATTGCTGGGGTTGGGGCTCGGTGGGGCGCAGCTTGGTGGTATCGCCGGCTTCGGTCTGCCCGTACTCCGGCCCGATGAACTTGGCGCCCATCCAGCGGAAGATGTAATCCAGGATGGACTTGGCGTAGGGGACCTGCTGATTGCCGGTCCAGCCGCTGGGCTCGAAGCGCACGTGGCTGAATTTGTCCACCAGGAACTTCAGCGGCACGCCGTACTGGAGGGAGAAGCTGATGGCCGTGGCGAAGCCGTCCATCAGGCCGCTGATGGTGGAGCCCTCCTTGGCCATGGTGATAAAGATCTCGCCGGGCTGGCCGTCTTCGTAGAGGCCCACCGTGATGTAGCCCTCATGGCCGCCGATGGAGAACTTATGCGTCACCGCCTGGCGCTCATCGGGCAGCTTTCGCCGCAAGGGCCGGTAGACGATCTTCTCCTCGACCGTGACGGCGGCCGCGGCCTTCTTCCCATTCGTGCCCGCGCCGGAGCTGAGCGGTTGGACGCGCTTGGAGTTGTCGCGATAGATGGCCACGGCTTTCAGCCCCAGCCGACAACCGTGCCGCCAGGTTGAACGCGCGTCAGAGCTATTTGCCGCCCTGTTTGGGAGACGGCGGAGGCGCCGACGGCTTCTGGCTCTCAGGCTGACGGGCAGGCTGGGGCTTCGGAAGGTTCGGAGGAACTATACCCTTCTGTGCGTCTAATGCTGTCTGCTTGCTTTGAGTGTTCACTGCTCTTGCCTCGCTTGTATTGAGCGCCACAAATACCACCGTGGACACGACTCCAACAAAAAAAGCCACGACCGCGAAATAGTTAAGGCACTTCGTCCATGTGACGAACGGATTGTACTGTTCGTCGAGCGCAGGGCCGTCTCCCTGCTGATACTTCTCCAGATTGTCGAGTTGCCTGTCGTGGGCAAACTGGCTCGCCACGAAGGATGCCACGGTGAACAGGATCGCCCCCACGAACGCGATCCACGAAACAACGAGTGCAGCGAACCAGTGAGCTGAATACAGTGGAACTACATCCTTGATGAGAGAAAGTGAAAGGGCCAGCGCGCCGCTGGACAAGGTCAGGATGTACTTGTCAAGGCTCTCGAAATTCGCCTGGCGGCCCGCCCACACTTGACCGCGCAGGGCATCGCACTGTTGATCCCGCAAATCCCGTTCAGGTGCCTTCTCGTCCACGATGACAGAGCCCATTGTACTTCCTCATCAGAACAGGCGCTAAAGCCGCCTGAACTCAATCAGCTTGCTTTTCTGGGACCTGGCGGAGACAACGACCCTGACACCAAGCCGCTTGTTAAGCCACTCGCCAGCCGCAACCTGTGAAGCCCCTGAGAGAACCGGCGAGGCCCACTGACCGAATTGGTCTCCCCAGGCCGGGGGTGACAGGTACTGAAGCAACCATGCGCCAAAGCAGGCGGCCTCAACCCGCTCAAGCCCGTTATGAAGGCGAATCAAAGCTAGCGCGTAGCCGTCGGAAACGAGGGAATCCGTCTCGTGCAGCCGCCGGAGCACCACATCGAGCGACACATCGTAGCTCACGGCCAGTTTGTCGACGTCCTCAAGTGACGACACAGGATTCAGTCGTGTGTGGTGTCTCTGCAACAAGGCGGGTGGCATCAGCAGCGCCCTGGCACCTATATGGCACAAGTTCTCCAGCTTTTCGCCGGACGGCGCTCCTTCGAGGGGTTTTGGCGGGAGTTCCCGGTCGTCGAAAAGGAGCGCATGACAGATCTCATGAGCCCAAGTAAAACGTTGCCTTCGTCGTTGGGTCGTGTCGGCATCGAAATTGTTCTGCAGACAAATGCTAAGCCCCGTGGGCGCGACGCAAAGCACCCCTTCAGGGACCATGGGCCGCCGCTCTACGCTGACACCAATGACGCGGCACACGGCTTCGAGATCAACCGGCACGGACATGGGAACCTGCTCCCAGCATTTCGCCAGTGCCCACTCAACTCGACTGTGAACATCTCGGATTGTGAGGCGTGTACTCATGTCGCGGGCGTGGTGGGCGGCCACTAAACAGAGCGCACAAACTTGGCGTACAACTGATCCAGGAAGCGAGCAAGCTTGGCAGTTCGGTCCTTCTTTCCGCTGGCGGCCCGCCGCTCCAAACCATCAGGAGTGCTCTCCACACTGACGGATAGCTCCTTCAACAAGGCCTCCGATGTCTGGGCCTCGCACGTAGACAGGTGCCCGTCGTACCACTCCTCGAAAACCTTCAGCCCCTTGTTTGATTTCGTCTTGAGGTAGCCCCTGCATACGAGGAGGAACCTGCCACGTAGATCAGCATTGCCCACTGGCATCGCGAAGCCAGGAGAGACGGTCGCCGGGTCTGGATATGGGACTTGGGCTGTGGAAACGTACCGAGCCGCTAAATTGCAGTGCCGCTCACTGTCGTCAAAGAATATGTGCGGTCGAAACGCACGGAGCCATCCGTCCTTGTCGAGCGGCCCAAGGGACCCCATTTCGTCGATGCGAACTCCCCACGTGGCCAACGTGCGAATCGCCCGCTCATGCGTGGGACTGCTCCGCGATGTAACCACCCCGATTCGGAGTGTCCCGGAGCCGTGCTCTTGCAGTTGAGATACGGCCAGCAAGAAGCTCTTGAATGGTCCGTCCGGAATCGGACTCCGCGCATTGAGCAGTTCGTGTTCAAGGTATGCGGCCATCCCATCCCTTCGGAAGATGGCATCCGATTGCTCGGAGAAGAGGACGCAGTCAGCATCAAAGGCGATCCTGACCCCCGAATCGGACGGTTCAGCAGGCGAATTTGGAGGAGGGTAGACGACGGCAGATGGAACGCCCATGCGAAGTGCGGCCCCTACATCGGCAGGTTCGGCTGAAAGGAACAAACCGACCTGGTACTCACGCAGGTACGGGAGTACTGGCTGGCCGCCCGTAAGGATCGTGGCGGAAACCCGCAAATCGTAGTGCTTCAGTGAGTTGATCACCCGCAAGTGGACATCGGGATGGTTGCGGGAGATAATCAGCACTTCAACGGGGACGTGGTCCTCGTTGCTTTCGAGTTTCAGCAGCGCCTCAACGAGCCTGAACGCCGTCCCTCGGTCCAGGATCTTGGATTCGTTTTGCTGTTGAAAAGCCCGAAACGCATCGAGCTTCTCCTCGGCGAAGATCTCGCCCTCTTTGCGCAAGTCAAACAAGGCGCTGGAAGAAACCGCAACCCTCAGAGCATTGTTCGAATACACAGACATGAGCACCTCCTCCGCGGCCGGTTCGTGAGGGCCGCGGCTGCGCTAACTACACCCGCTGGTGCCGCCGCAGTTTTCGCACTTGTAGCAGCTTCCGTTGCGGGTCATCAGGCCTCCGCACTCGCTGCACAGCGGGGCGTCTTCGATCACGGGACCGAAGGGCAGCGATTGCTGGGGCTGCGGCTCGGTGGGGCGCAGTTTGGTGGAGTCGCCGGCTTCGGTCTGCCCGTATTCCGGCCCGATGAACTTGGCGCCCATCCAGCGGAAGATGTAATCCAGAATCGACTTGGCGTAGGGTACCTGCTGATTGCCGGTCCAGCCGCTGGGCTCGAAGCGCACGTGGCTGAATTTGTCCACCAGGAACTTGAGCGGCACGCCGTACTGGAGGGAGAAGCTGATGGCCGTGGCGAAGCCGTCCATCAGGCCGCTGATGGTGGAGCCCTCCTTGGCCATGGTGATGAGGATCTCGCCGGGCTGGCCGTCTTCGTACAGTCCCACCGTGATGTAGCCCTCATGGCCACCGATGGAGAACTTGTGCGTGATGGCCTGGCGCTCCTCGGTCAGTTTGCGCCGCAAGGGCCGGTAGACGATCTTCTCCTCGACCGTGACGGCGGCCGCGGCCTTCTTCCCATTCGTGCCCGCGCCGGAGCTGAGGGGCTGGACGCGCTTGGAGTTGTCGCGATAGATGGCCACGGCTTTGAGACCCAGCCGCCAGCTCTCGGTGTAGGCATTCATGATGTCCTCCACCGTCGAGTCCTCCGGCATGTTGATGGTCTTGGAGATGGCGCCGGAAATGAAAGGTTGCACGGCGGCCATCATCTTCACGTGCCCCATATGGTGGATGGACCGAGTCCCGTTCTGCGGGCGGAGGCTGCAATCGAAAACCGGCAGGTGTTCTTCCCTCAGATGGGGACTGTCCTCGATGGTGCCGGTCGCGTCGATATGGCTGACAATCTGGTCCACCTGTCCGGGCGAGTAACCAACTTGGAGCGGCACGTCCTAGACCCCGAGCCAACTGGCACCAACTGCTGGCTCACCAACACCCAGCTGCAACGCACCCACAGAGCCATCCCCAAGCCAGGACGCCATCTCACGGTCCTACCTTGGCTTTACCTCCTTCTTCTCCATACAAGTCCAATCGACGGCTTACGTCCTCGTCTTGCAGTTGCTCAACGACGGAGCCAACAACCGTCCGGACACCCTCAAGTCTCTTGTTTAGATAATTCATTACTACACTGAAGCCGCCGAGCAATACAAGCACCGTCTGAATGTACGACGTTGCCTGCAACGCGAGGTGGGCAGGAACATTCCGGATGGAAATGGGCATGAATACCGATACGATTATTGCATCTAGCAGAGGAAACTTAGCAGGCAATAGCTTTGCAATCGCGACATATACAAATGCAAAGATGCCGGAGAGACGCAAGTAGAGCAGCCCGTAGAGAACGATCAGCGAAACAAACATCCAATGAATGACGTGGCCCTTGTGGTAGGCCCATACCGCGACTGCCTTGAGGGTCGCCAATAGTTTCACGTTTTGCAGAAACTCGGCGTTCGAGGAAATGGGTGGTGGCTCGCACATTACCTTGTTTATGAGCCCACTTAGGTAATCATATATCTTAGACTGGAGAATCGAAGGGGCGCTTCTGGCGTAACGAACGAGGCGCACTGCCTTCCACATATATTTGCACAAGTGGACAATAAGGACGGATAGGGAAACGACCAGAATCCATCGTGTGGTTGTAATCGCGATCAATAGACACCACAGAAGAGTGAAATTGAGGATTGGGAACATGATGCTCGAGAGAAGTCTTCCACCCCATCGTGCTCTTCGTGCTGGCTGCTGTTCAATTGGAACATTCTGTTGGACCAAGCAGGCCGGTGACGGGAGCGTGGATGGCAGGGGCTTTTCGGCGGGTGGGTTGGCGACGAAGGTTATCGAGGGCAAACGCGTGGAGACGTTGGGCACGGGAGTCGGGGATACTGTGGCAAGAACGCGGGAGAGAAGCATGAGGACACGAATGGCCAAACGGGCCAACAAGTAAATTGCCACGAAGGGAAACAGATAGATGTATAGCGTATCTAGGAGTGACTTCTTGTAGCCATAAAGGGCGAGGGTGCCTAGTAGCAGGAGAATCGCGAAAATAGCCAACTCACCGGGGGTCAACCCAACCGAGCTCGCGAAGGGCTTAAGGTTCGGGTGGGGAACCTGTACAAGAAGAACAGCATTCAGCCAGAAGGCGAGAGCTACGGCGAGCCTTATAAGGGTACGTGCAGCTTTTGTTACGGACGCCATATCAACGATCGTCCTTGGTGGAGGTCCCGTTCAGCAGGCTACAGGAATTGCAGCATGAGTAACACGGCTTGCGGCATCCGCCGGTGCCGAGGCGGTTTCGCACTTGTCGCAGCTTCCGTTGCGGGCCATAAGGCCAGCGCACTCGCTGCACAGCGGGTCGTGGCTTTGCGCGACAATTCATGACGCCTGCATGGAGCGTGGGAAGCCCTGCCGGGTCCTCCCCTCTCTGGTGGGTAGTGAGAAATACACCACAGGAAACATCTCCAGATTGAAAGGGTTGTACTCCACCCGGGGCACGAACGGCTCATTGTGGATGGAGGCACGGACAAAAGAGGCGACTTCTGGGTTCTTCCAGCCGATAACTCGACCGCTCTTGCTGTACCCGCCTGTCTGGTAGCAGTGGAACAGGTTCTTGCCCCTGCTCGATTGGTAGACCATGTATGGCTCCACTAGCCGCGTGCGTCCCGTGGTGTCCACAAGTTCGCAAAGCTGGTGCGCCGTTCCCGCGTCCATAAATAGAGCGTGTCCCTCCTTT
>PMYF01000402.1 GCA_003171295.1 Acidobacteriota bacterium
TAAGAACCGTAGAGCGTTGGGCGCATCAAATCGTTCATCCCCGCGTCGACAACCACGAAGTTTTTCCGTTGGTTCCGCTTGACATAGAGCACGCGCGTCATCAGAGCGCCGGCATTACCCACGAGGGCGCGTCCGGGCTCGAGAATAAGCTTCAGGGAGGTACCATGCAGCCGATCTTTCAGGCCCTGCGCCAGGCGTTTCACATCCAGTGGCGCCTCCTCCTCGTAGCGAATCCCATACCCGCCTCCCAAATCCAGCCACTTCACGGGAGTGCCGGTTGAGGCCAGTTGCTGTGCCACACTCAGGATCTCTTCCAGCGCCTTCCAGAAAGGTTCCACTTCCAGGATCTGCGAACCAATGTGACACGCCACACCGTGGACTTCGAGGTAGGGTGAGCCGGCGGCGCGAGAGTAGAGCTCGAAAGCTTCGTCTTTCGGCACACCGAATTTGTGGATGATCTGGCCTGTGGAAATGTACGGGTGCGTGTGGGCTTCCACGTCGGGATTCACGCGAACCGAAATGCGGGCCACCTTCTGCAGGGAACGGGCGCGGCTTTCGATCACCGCGAGTTCACCCGCCGACTCCACGTTGAACATCAAGATGTCCGCCTGGAGACCGGCATCAATCTCGTTCGGCGTTTTTCCCACGCCGGAATAAACAATCGTGCCGGGCGCCGCCCCCGCCCGCAGCGCGCGCACCAGTTCTCCGCCCGAGACGACATCGAACCCTGTCCCGGCCTGCCGCAGCAGGCTCAGGATGCGGAGGTTGGAATTGGCTTTAACGGAGTAACAAACCAGGCCGGGAATACGCGCCAGGCTGGAGCGCATTTGCGCAAAATTATGGAGGATCGCGGCCTGGCTGTAAACGTAAGTCGGCGTGCCGAAACCCGCCGCCAGCGAGAGAAGGGACACCTCTTCGCAAAAGAACTCGCCCTGCCGGTACTGAAAGGACTCGCGGCTCGATGAACTCATGCTCTCTCTTTCGGCAACCTCCGGCTGGGGCACGGAACGCAAGCGCTCCCCACGGCGGGGCTGCGCAAAGCCTCTTCCGCGCTCAACGCACTTTCAATAACACGAGAGTCTGATCGTCGCGCACGGGATGCCCGGCCTCGTATTTGCGGAGTTCTTCAAATGTCCGGTCGACGATTTCCTGCGGAGGCCGCGCGGCATTCTGGCGCAGCACATTTTCCAGGCGCCGCGTTCCGAACTCTTCCTGCTTGGGGTTGGCGGCCTCAATGATACCGTCTGAGAACATCGCCAACAAATCCCCCGACTCCAGAGTTACCGCGGCCTCCTGGTACTCGGTGTTCTCGAGAAGGCCGAGTGGGACGCCCTCCGCTCGAATCGGCCGGCACTGGCCGCTGCGCACGAGGATGGGAAGGGGCATGCCGGCATTGGCAAGGCGCAGGCTCTTCGCGCGCGGCTCCCAGATGGCGTAGGTCAGCGTTATGAAGTGGCCTTCAATCTTGCGCTCCAGCAGCANNAGCGCCGCCGGCGCGCCCTTGCCGCTGACGTCGCCGACCGCAATCACATGCCGATCTTTGCCGTAAGCGAGGAATTCATAAAGGTCGCCTCCCAGCTCGCGCGCGGGATGAAAGGCCACCGCTACTACCAGACCGGGAAGGGCCGGCGCAATTCCCGGCATCAGGTGCATCTGGATTTCCTGGGCGCGGCCCAAGTCCCGCTCCAAGCGCGCCTCGCTGCGCGCTACACGCTCATACAACCTGGCGTTCTCAATGGCGATGGCGATCTGGGGCGCAAGAGTCGAAAGAATGCGGACGTGGTGTTCCTGAAAGGAGCCGGGCTGCGGGCTTTCCAGATCGATCACGCCGATGACGCGGTCCCGATAAATCAGTGGGACCGCTATCTCCGAACGGGTTTCCGGATTCACGCAAATATAACGTGGGTCTTTGGACACATCCGCGACGACAACCGGCCGGCGAAGGCTTGCCGCTGCTCCCACGATGCCCTGATCGAAGTTCACGGTGTACTTCTCGGGCATCCGTTCGTCCTGTTTCACCGACAATACCGCATTGAAGGTTCGCGCCTGGTCGTCGGCCAGTAAGACGCCAAAGCGGTGGTAATCGACCACCCGCTTGGTGAGGGTCCCGATCTTCCGCAGCAATTCGTTCAACACCAGCACGGAGCTGAGCTCGCGGCTGATTTCGTTCAGTATCTGCAGGGTCCGCGCCTGGCGCAGGCTGCGCCGATAGAGGCGCGCGTTTTCGATCGCCATGGCCATGCGGCCGGCGAGGAGCTCCAGCAGGTTCAAGTGCGAATCGTTGAAGAAGTCCGCCTGCGGCGCCTCCAGGTCGATGACTCCGATGAGGCGGCCTTTGAACATCAAAGGGACCGCCAGCTCGGAGCGAATCGAAGGCAAGGAGGCGATATAAGCAGGGTCTGCCCGGACATCATTGACCAGGACCGCACGCCGCGTCTGGGCCGCCCGGCCCACAATGCCTTCCCCGACCTTGATCCGGAGGCTGCGAACCAGTTCAGATGGGTGGCCAAGGCTGAAACGGATGCTCAGTTCCTGTGTCTTCTCGTTCAGGAGAAGAATGGCGAAAACCTCGTAGTCAATGGCGCGCTTGACGATTTCCGCGATGCGGGCCATCAACTCATCCAGATCGAGTGTAGAACTGATCCGCTCGCTGACTTCGAGCATCAAAGTCAGAAGCTCCGTCAGCTCGAGAGGCCGCGATGTGGACCGCGTAATATCCGTCATTTGGATGCTCGTCACGTTTTGCGGGCTTCACTGGTTTGAGGCGAAGCCTCACGAGGTACTTCAGTTTCGCAACGAGAGGTCTATTCTAACATACGGGTCCGCCGCGACCTCGTTCCATGCCATAACCTCTCGCCCACCGAACCCTGGTATTCTGCGAACTTCCTCGCGTGGCAACCGCTTGAACAAAGGTGGAGATTATTTCTAAACGACTCGCCGAGCAGCCTCCGATATAATAGCTTCCGATGCTTATTCTGGCCTTGGATACAACCAGTGAGAAGGGGGGCGTGGGAATTTTCAATAACGCAGAGTGCCTGGCATCTGTTCCCAACCAAGACCCGACCAACCTTTTCTCCGTCACCGTGTTTCAAATGGCGCAGCAGGCTCTCGCGCAAGCCCACCTTGAACTCAGCGAGATAGAGTTGTACGCAGTGGCCAACGGACCGGGGTCATTCACCGGGATTCGCGTGGGCTTGGCGGCTGCCCGGGCCTGGGGGACGGCCTTCGACCGGCCCGTGCGCGGCGTCTCCATACTTGAAGCCCTGGTGAACAAGCCCCGCCTGACCTCCGATTGGGCCTTCCCCATTCTGGACGCACGGCGGGGAGAATTCTTCCTGGGCAGTTTCCGCAGAATACCCCAGGAAGCGGGCAGCGCGAATGGGCCGAAATATGAGCCGGCGGGTGCGGGTTGGGTCTTAAACCCTGAGCTTCTGCGGTCATTCCTGGAGGAACGGCTGCAGAGGCGCGCAGGTGCCACCTGCGTGATTCGCGCGCACGACCTCGCCGCCCAAGCTTTGCGTGAGAGCTTGCCTTCCACCCTTGCCTGGCAACAGATTGAAGGCGTCTTAATGGACAGCATCGCCTCGGTCGCCCGGAAGAAAGAACCAGGGCGGAGTCCGGGGTCGGATTCCCAACTTGATGCTTACTACATTCGCCGGCCGGATGCGGAAATCAATTTAAAGGATTGAACCTTAGGCGGTTGATGAAAAACATGGTAGCGCCGACCTTTAGGTCGGCACGTGCTGAGCTAAAGCTCAGCGCTACAACACGCCATCGACCTGGTCAGAGGCCGCGAGGACATTTTTCATCAACCGGTTAGATCAAGGGGTGTATTTCTTAAGTTCGGTGAGGGGGGCACGGTACGGCTTGCTAATACGTCACCGAAATTGTGACATGCCCTGCTGAGTTCGGTTCAGAAAGGCCAATCCCGTCTGCAGGCCGAGAGATTGGCCGTCAAACTAGCATGCTCATTCGGGCCTTCCTCGACGATGATCTTCCCTCCGTCCACGCTGTCCAGTTGCAGTGTCCCCATGCCGCGCAATGGCGTGAAGACGATTACGTCCGCTTGGCCGGCATTCCCGGAGGGATGATCCTCATCGCACAAGTCACAACCGCAGGGACACCTGAGGTGGTGGGCTTCGCAGCCTTCCATCGGGTCAGCGATGAAGCCGAACTGCACAACCTCGCCGTTAACCCCGCGCACCGGCGGCGGGGAGTTGCGCGCGCGCTACTTCAGGAAGGAATCCGGAAGCTGCAGGAAGCCGGAACGCGCCGCGTTTTCCTGGAAGTCCGCGCCTCCAACCTCCCTGCCGTTGGGCTCTATGCTTCCGCGGGATTCACCTTGCATGCAACACGCCGTGGCTATTATCAGAATCCCGTGGAGGACGCCATGGTCATGGCGCTCGATGTCATCCCTGCCTCTCGAATCCCCTCCCGCTAAGCGCCGCAAGCCCTGGCGCGGCATGACGGGCCAGAGGGCTAACGACACGCTTGCGGGACGTCCGCCGACCCCCTATAATTGCGCCACCATTATTAAAGCATCGAGGAGGGACCATGTCTCTGATTTCACGGCGTGACGCCGGCAAGTTGCTGCTGGCTGGCTGTGCCGGCGCGTTGGTGTCTCGAAAAGAACTGCACAGCGCCGCAATGATCAATTCCGTTATCCGGGGAGTCCAGATTGGCGCGCAAAGCTACTCGTTCCGTGACCGTCCGCTGGACGCGTGCATTGACGCCTTCCGCACCATAGGGCTGGGCGAGTGCGAACTCACAGAAGGACACCTGGAGCCGGCCAAAGCCAAGAATCCGGAACTAAAGAAGTGGCGGCTCGAGGCGCCGCTCAGTTTCTTCAAGGAGGTCCGACAGAAGTTCGATCGTGCCGGCATTCTCCTCTACGCCTGGAACTACAGTTTCCGTCGCGACTATACCGACCTGGAGATCGAACGAGGCTTTCAGATGGCCGAGGCGCTGGGCGTGAAATACATCACCGCGTCCTCGAATGTCAGCGTGGCCCCACGCGTCGACAAGTACGCTCAGAAGTATAAAATCATGGTGGGCTTCCACGGCCACGACCAAACCTCCAATCCCGACGAGTTTTCAAGCCCTGACACGTTCGCCCGCGCCATGCAGGGCGCATCACCTTACATCGGCGTAAATCTTGACATCGGCCATTTCACCGCCGCCGGCGGCGATCCCATCGCGTACATTCAGGAACACCACGACAAGATTGTGGCGCTGCACCTTAAGGACCGGAAGAAGAATCATGGGGCCAATCTGCCCTTCGGTCAGGGCGACACGCCCATCGTGGCCGTTCTGCAACTGCTGCGCGACAAAGGGTGGAAAATTCCCGCTAACATCGAATACGAATACGGCGAGGAAATCAAAGGTCTCGACACGGTCGCCGAAGTCAAGAAGTGCTTCGAGTATTGCCGGAAGGCGCTGGAGAGTTGAAACTCCGCGACGTTATGACGGGACCGGCCAGAGCGTGAACAGCCAACGCCCCGCCGAGTTCTCACCCCAGTTTCGGTAGTGGGTCAGTTTGATGGGCCGGCGTAGAGCGCTCCCCAGCCGCAATTACAGGAGGATTGACTTGAAAAATTTCAGAGGACTTTTACTAACGCTTTTAGTTGCTGCGGGGATCTTCATGGCCGGTCCCAGGGCATCATCCCTTTTCTTCGCACAGGCGGCTCCCGGCTCAGCCGCCCATAGCCAGAGTGCGGTTCTCAAGGCTTTCGCCGCCATAAATCCCATCGATGCGCACGCACACCTATATAAGGACGACCCGGCCTTCGGCGCTCTCTTCGAGCGCCTGAAGCTGCGCATTCTTAATATCTGCGTGATTGACGATCGCGATCCCGATTACAAGGGGCTGGAGCCCCAACGCGGCGATGTGCTCAAGGTGAGGCAAAGCACTGGGGGCCGTGCCGTTTTCTGCACCACCTTCAGCCCTTACGATTTCGAGCAGCCGGGATTCGCCCAGCGCTCGATCCACCAACTCGATGCGGATTTTCAGGCGGGAGCCGTCGCCGTGAAGATCTACAAGGTTATGGGCATGGAGATGAAATCGAAAGCAGGGAAGTATGTGATGGCAGATGACCCTGCCTTCGAGCCCATCTATAAAGACATTGCCGCCCACCATCGGACCGTGGTCGCTCACCTCGCGGAGCCCGATTCCTGCTGGCAGCCTCCCAATCCCGCCAGCCCCGACTACGAGTATTACCAGCAGCATCCCGAAGAGTACGCTTACGCTCATCCCGAGTGGCCTTCCAAGGCTGCCATTCTCGCGGCACGGGACCATCTCGTGGCGGAGAACCCCAACCTGCGAGTGGTCGGCGCGCACCTGGGCAGCATGGAAGCGGACGTAGATCAGATGGCCCAGCGCTTCGATCACTATCCCAATTTCGCGGTCGACACCGCCGCACGCGTCCCCTATTTCATGCTGCAGCCGCGTGACAAGGTTCGGGCCTTTCTGATCAAGTACCAGGACCGCATCCTCTACGCGACCGACCTGGTGGTGATGCCGCGAGACAGCACGGAAAAGGCCCTCCAGGAGTGGACCGCCACCTACGAGCGCGATTGGAAATTCTTTGCCACGGACCAGACCGTCGAGTACAAAGGGCACACCTACCAGGGTCTCGCGTTACCGGAGCCGGTCCTCGAAAAGATCTTCCACGGCAATGCCGTGCACTGGTTTCCTGGTATCCTGGGCACCGGCCATTAGCCGCGGACGGCACCTTGCATTGAGGCCGCAAGTCGGTACCCTCAGATCAGCGGAGTGAGGCGTACCTTGCGGAACTGCACCTTACCGTGATCGCCCTGGAGCATAATCGGGCCGGGTCCTTTTTCATTGGCGTCCAGTGCGCCGCCCGTTATTCCGGGCACCTCGCCGTTGTCGATGATCTTGGTGCCGTTGAGAATCACGGTGACGCGGTTGGCAATCAGGGTTATCTCATAGGTTTGCCACTCCCCCGCGCGCTTGTCGGCATTGACGGCAGGAACGATGAAACCGTAAAGAGCCCCCTGGCTGTGAATATCCAAGGGCCGGCCGAAGCCGTCGAGTACCTGGATCTCATAACGGCCCCGGAGATAGACGCCGCTGTTGCTCTCCGGGTCGACGTTGAATTCTACTTCGAGCTGGAAGTCGTTGAACTTTTGGGTGCTGTAGATGTTGTTTGCACCCTTGCCGTCGTTCATCAGGATGCCATCTTTGACTGACCAGCCGAGCGGGTGGCCCGGGTCCTGGCCAAGCCAACCCGACACATCCTTGCCATTGAACAGGTCGATCGGTTTGCCGGGCTTGCGCTTCGGCAGGGTCGATGGCCAGATCGGTCCGCGCACACCGCTCCACGAAAGCGTCTCTCCATCGACGGTCGCCGTGCCTTCCAGACGCGCGTTTTTCACGGTCGCTCGCCAGATTTGCTGGGTCTGATTCGGAGGATTTCCCCCCGGGTATTGGAATTGCAACTCTCCCTTTTCAAGGGTGACTTTCGGCAAATTGAAAACCGCGCCCCCACCCGGGTTGAAGCGTCCCTTGAGGACTCCCTCGTCTCGTGTCAACTCCAGCCAGCAAAAACGGGAACGCGCGGCTCGGGAACCCTTCGCGGTAACGTCCCATCGGCCCAGGAAAGCATCATCAGCGCCCGGGCTGGCCGGTGTGCTGGCCGGCCACGCCATCGTTCCGACGCAACACATCAGAAGTGCCGTAAATATGTACGAACGCATAAACCCACCTCCTCTTTCTCTCCAATCGAACCTGCCTGTTCACTCCCCCCGCGAAAAACGCTTCGGGGAACCCATTTGACATCAATACGGATGGTTTGGCAATAACGCAACTGGCTGCCGGGTAGTGGTGTCATTGGAAAAATGAGTAGGGCTAACGCGACTGCCGGGCCTCCCAAAAGTGACACTGACAATGGATCAACCAACCCTTTTTTTCATCAGCATCGTGGGATACCGAAACATTTTTGCGATTTTCCTGTTCTCGCCGCAGCCCTGACCGGCGGGAGATGAAGTGTTACGCACCCCGGATATAGAGTCCACTCCGCCCTCGCGGGCGGCCTCGCGAGCCGTTCACTTGGGCCCGGGCGTATGCAGGTATTTCTTGAGGCGATCTCTGTCTCCCCAGACCGATTCTGTGTGGGCAAGGATTTCTTCGGGCGTGAACCAAAGCGGCTTCATTTTTCTTTGGCTATGCAATTTGGCCATATCGTTAAAGTGCGGCGACGCTGGGTTCTCCGATTCCCCGTAAGGAAGAAGGCTCCAGGCTTTCTTGGGATTGCTTTCCTCAACCACCAGCAGATGCCCCCAGCCGTCATCGCAATGAATCGTGCCATCTTCTTGTTGCGGGCCGTCATCAGGATGGAGCACGTCGAACACCCCCGTGCCATCCAGGGCAAATGTACCACCGCGCTCGACGACGCTCACTTCACCCCAGGCGACCTCCGCCTTGCCAAAGTGCTTTTCAATCCGCTCGATGGCTTCCTCGAAGGCCGCGAGGGCCATCTCCTGCTCTTCTCGTGAATCGAGGTTGATGTTGTAGCGCGAGTAGGCGAGGAAACGCGAGAATTTCGCAGAAGAAAACAGGTCGCGGTAGGCCTGGCCCCAGAAATAGATGTAAGTTTGGGCGGCGGTGTCTGGAGCCGAACGGCGGTCCCATGACTTGAGGATATCGATGGCGCGGCGCATTCGCGGGTTGCTGATTTCACTCTGTTTCCTTTCGAAGGCTCGAGTCAACAAGGGGACGATGACGTCCGCGGGCACCACGTAAGTGTCGTAGGCCAGGGCTTTCATCTCATCCAGCGTGAACCTTCTATCCTGCGCCAGCACTTTCAGGAGCCTTTCTCCGCGCGGGTTCAGATCTTCCTGGCTGATTTCCGGCTTCTGCACTGAAATCAAATAATAGGGAGCCGGCTCGAGCGGGGAGAGGCCCGAGTTAACCGTGGATAGCCAGGGTGGATTATTGCAGTTTTGGATGAAGCCGGAGGGCGGATTCAGCAATTGGGGGTACTTCTCCAACGGAAAGTACGGACCCCACTCCGTAGCCTTGACCCAGCCGGGCACGGGCTTGCGCCAGTCATAACCGTCCGCGCGCTGGGCGACATTCGCGTTGTGGACCCAATAGATGTTCTCCCGATCTGTATAAAGAAGGTTCCAGCGCGGCATGAGGTGCAGGGCGACCACGGCTTTGAAATCCGCGAGATTCCGGGCCTTCATGAAACGGTACAGGTTGGTGGAATAATTCACGCCGTCGTAATTGGGCAACTTCACCGCGTAGGCACGGTGCTTTTCCTTGTCGAATTTGACGATAGGCCCGTGGTGGGTGTAGTAGCAGGGCAGGGTGAGCGTTTCCATCCCTTGGGGACCCTTGATCCGGAAAGCCTCATATGCGACCTCGATCTCGCGCCAGGCGCCTTCGTAGAGGTATTGCCGGGAGTTCCGGGGGTTGAGCTTTTCCTCGTACACATCGGAAATGTTGGGAGAGTTCCAGGTGGCAGACCAGGTGATCCTGTCGTTGAGGCCGTCCAAAAAGAACGGACTGCCGAACCAACTGATGCCCGCCGTATCCAGTTTCCCTGGCGTGATGAGGTGAGCCTCGTAATTCTGGAAGCGATTAGCCCAGGGCATGTGGATGTGTTCGACGTGGATGATGCTACCGTCAGCGGACTTTGCCGGCGCGATGGCAAACTGATTGGAGCCCAGATTCGGGAACGAGTCCGGGAGGTCCAGCAGCTTGCTGAGCGCCTCATGGATACTATAGAAGCGCAGGTAATGGCTGCGCTCCAGGGCTTCGACATCTTCCGGCGTGATACGGTCGATCCAGGCCGGCACTTCCGCGCGGTGCTCTTCGATATAGGCATTCACACCCCGCGCGAAACCCGAGAGAATCCTGTAGACCTGGGGATTAATCTGATCGCGGCGATCAACCACGGTCCGCTTGGTGCGCAGCAGCCGCTGCAGATAATCGCCGTCCCAGCGATATTCGTAGGGGATATATCGCAGGTAGCCGTCGCCGAGCGCCTCAAAGCCCAGCACTTCCGCCCGCCGCCCTTGCGCGTCGCGATATTGCAGCATCATCTTCTCAAGATGGTCCTGAGCCTGCGCATAACCGTAACCGAAGAAGGTTGCCTCCTCGGTCTCGCCCACAATGTGGGGAACGCCGTATTCGTCGCGGTAGATGCTGACCTGATCCGCCAGCGGGTCGCGCGCCTGAAGATAGAGTGCCGGGGCAAGAACTACATAAAGGAGAACGAAGACACCTTTGTTGCCAAGAATGCGTTTCATGTTGAACCCTGTCACAGATTCACCGGGACCGTGCATGGAATCGCGTCGTCAAGCGACTCTCCCATTACGGGAGGAAAATTGCAATGCGTCCCGGTATTTCGGATGTTCCCCTAACCGCAGGCCTACCAAAAAGGTCCGTGTCACGCTGATTTCCCTGCGAATTACCGCACTATTTCTGCATTTTGGGCCAAGAAATCGGCTCAAATGCCGTCCATTACGGTGCAATTTCTGCATTTTCTTGCAAAAAGCCATCTCGACAGCCTGACATTATGTCATCGTCCCCTTTGTTTTCATACACATCCCCGGAGGTTCCTTCATTTTTAACATCTCTTCGAGTCAGCGCCCCGTTTCTGATATTAAGCAAGTTACTGGTAAGTCGCCATAATGGGCGCCGGCCGGAATCTCCTATTCTTCAAAGAAACATCGCTACTGTCTCGCCCGAAGTCATGCGGGTGGTCCAATTCCAGGGTGATCCGTTGATCGCGGCGCGCCTCAGGCTCGACCCTGTTCGGCCCGGAGACTTACCCTTGTAGACTAGCGCCA
>PMYF01000710.1 GCA_003171295.1 Acidobacteriota bacterium
TCATAGTCGCCCACGCAGACGCCCGTGCCCCAACCGGTCCGGCCCAATCCGGATTTTTCGGTAACGTCCGTAAATGTGCCATCGCGGTTATTCTTGAAAAGATGTTGGGTGGGCGTCTTGCCATCGGGGTAGGGCTCCTGGCCGGGGAGGCGGTCACCGTTGGTCAGGTAGATGTCGATCCAGCCATCCTGGTCGTAATCGAAGAAGGCCANNGGGGGAAGACTCCTCAGGGTGGGGAACGGTGGCGGCCTGGAGCAGGGGAGTTCCCGTCCACCGCCACAATGGAGTTGTTAGGTACTCGAGGATACCAGACCCCAACCAGACGGCTGAAGAACCCAGGAAGTTGCGACGTGGGAATTTCATTCCACCATTAGGATGCGGCGATCCAGCCAACCGTGGTCTTCTGTAATCGGTTCGCCGGCCCGCAGGAAGATAATCTCGACGAGCAGAGATTCAGACCCGACATTATACTATACGCGTTTCACCCTGCCCTAGCGGATTACGGAAAAACCCTGTTCGGGGGCATACCCTTTGACCGCAGCCATTCGCTGCGGCGTGCCGCGGGCCCGCGCAGGCTTATTCGTGCAGGTGTCATTTGGAATGGGATCCCTTTCGAAACACTGGTCATTCCTGCGAAAGCGGGAATCCAGTCCGTCGGCGGCGCATTTCCAATGGCTGGCGGAGTAGATTTTCGCTTTCGCGGGAATGACTGCGCCTGGGAGCACCCGTGCCTCGCAAAGGACACCACTACCCGTTTCACTTCTGGCGTTTCCCGGCCGGGCGGGCTAGAATCCCCGTGGAGTGCCCGACCGATGTCTGAAGCCAGAAGCGAGAATACGTCCGCGAACCAGGGATCGATGAGCGCCCGGCTCATTGCGGTTGCCGTACTTTTCGGTTGTATTTACTACGCCAGTTCTGTCGTTATCACTTTGATCTGCTCCATTCTGATCGCCGCTGTTCTCGAGCCTGGAGTCAAGCTGATAGAACGGCTGCGGGTGCCGCGGTGGCTGGCGGCACTCTTCATGGTGTTGCTGATGCTCGGCGCCACGTACCTGCTGATCTACGTCATCTATGACCGCGCGCAGTCATTTGTCGATGCCTTACCCAAGCTGGCTATCAGGCTGAAGCAACTTACCGCCCACATTCAATTGACGGCCCATAATCTCAGCCAGAGCACCCAGACCATCATTCCGCCCTCCGTTGACGCCAACCTGCCGACCGTGCGCCTGCAGGAGGAATCCCCCTGGACGCAATTTGCGTTGCGGGGCATGGGCTCGGTTTACGCTTTCGCCGTCACCGTGATGTTCATTCCCTTCCTGGTGTTCTTCATGCTGACTTCCAAGGACCGGCTGTGGGCCGCCACGTTGAACCTGTTTCCCATCCAGCATCGGCAGCACGCGGAGGACGTGATTCATGCCATCTCCCGCATGCTGCGCCAGTTTGTAGTCGGGAACTTCCTGGTCGGCCTCATTTCCGCCGGCCTGATCACGCCTGTCTTTGCCATCATCCATCTCCAATATGCCTTACTGATGGGACCCCTCGCCGCGTTTCTCAGCCTTGTTCCCTATATCGGGGTGGCGTTGGGAATCCTGCCTCCCCTGCTCATTGCGCTCCTGCAATATGACACCCTGGGACCCTTCGCGGCTATTGGCATCACGGTCGCGGTCGTTCATTTCGTGGCCGTTAACCTCCTGATACCCAAACTCGTCGGTCATCGCGTCAACCTCAACGCGCTTTCCGTGACCATCGCCATGATGTTCTGGGGATGGCTGTGGGGCGGGATCGGCTTGATGCTGGCCGTGCCGATTACCGCCGCCATCAAGACCGTGTGTGACCACGTCGAGCCCCTCAAGCCTTACGGCGCCTGGATGGGTGAAGGCTGAGCCGGCGCACTCGCNNGGCTGCCCTGCGGCTGGAGGGAAGCATACGCGGCGGGGAGGTGCTCCATACTGACTGCCCTCTTGTTCAGCATTCCGGGAATTCTACTCCTCAGCATACTGGGCCTATGGCTGTTTGGTGAACGGTGGAGATTGTTGCGCCCTTCCACCCTTCGTTCCAGGCGCGAGGGACGCGCCGGGCTGGATGGCCTGCATAGCTATGTTTACGGACGCTGGACGAATCAGTACGTCCATGTACTGATAAACTGGGTCGGCCCTCGCCTTAAGGCGCACGGCAAGAAGTGGCTCACCGATCGCTATCACGGAAAGATCCTCACACTCGATCACGCCCAAGCCATCATCACTTTGAACAAACCTATCCCGCTGCGGGATCTGGAGCAGATCATCCCCTATCCTCTTGCCCGCTCCCTGGTTCTGGACGGGCCCCCTGACGTCGCCGCCTATGAATGTCCCTGCCGGCATGCCCGGGCCAATCCCTGTCAACCCACGCAGGTCTGCATGGTGATCGGAAAGTCCGGTGTGGATTTTCTCCTGGAGCACAATCCCCAGAGCAGCCGCCGCTTAACTCAGGCAGAGGCGGTGGACCTGCTTCGCACTGAACATGAGCGCGGACACTTACACTCTGCCTGGTTCAAGGACGCTCTGCAGAATCGCTTCTACGCCATCTGCAATTGCTGCAAATGCTGCTGTGGCGGGATCGAGGCGATGACGAAACACCACATGCCGATGGTGGTCTCTTCCGGGTATGTTGCCGAGATCGATCAGAGTTTGTGCAATCTCTGCGCGGCCTGCGTGGACACCTGTCCCTTTGATGCTCTCACCGCAAACGAATCCCGCTTGGAACGCGATTGGGAGCGCTGCCTTGGTTGCGGCGTGTGTGTGGACCAATGCCCCGCCGGAGCCCTCTCGCTTGCCCGTGACGAACGAAAGGGCATTCCCCTCGACGTGCGTCAAATGGTGTGAATTTGTGGTCCGATGGTCGGGGGCCGGCCGTTCGGCGGCCCTGATCGTGCAAACTCAATCCTACAGGCAACGCCTAGACCGACGACGGCGTGGCCGTCGTCGGTACGTTTGAAGATCCGAGCGCCGCCAAGGAGCTGCTGGCGGCG
>PMYF01000742.1 GCA_003171295.1 Acidobacteriota bacterium
GTTGGCTCGGAAGTCTTCACGGCTGAAGGACCGGTGCTGGCCCGCTATCTGCTGGCCGCCGGTGAACAGGTCTTCCTCGATCTCAAGTTCCACGACATTCCCAACACCGTCCGGGCCGCGGCGCGCGAGGCGGCGCTGTTGGGCGTGAGCCTCGTGAATGTTCACGCTTCCGGCGGGCGCAAGATGATGGAAGCGGCCGTGGAAGGTGTCCGCTCGGCCGCGCGTGGGCGGGGTGTCGCAGCGCCCACGCGAGTGCTGGCCGTCACGGTCCTGACCAGCCTCGGCCCCGAGGAGCTGGCGGAAGTGGGCTTCCAGGGCTCTCCGGAAGAAGTTGTGGTCCGGCTGGCACGGCTCGCGGAGGCCGCCGGGCTTGATGGCGTGGTGGCGTCGCCCCGGGAAATCACGGCGATTCGCAAAGCTTGTGGCCCCAATTTCCTGATCGTAACGCCCGGCATCCGGCCGGCGGCCACCGCCTGCGACGATCAAACGCGCATCGCCACTCCCGAAAGCGCCATCCGGGCGGGCGCAGACTATCTTGTCATCGGACGCCCTATCACCGGCGCCCATGATCCCGCGGCTGCGGCTGACGCCATGGCCGCGGAAATGGAAAGGTCGCTCGGATCCCCTCCTTCAGGCTGAACACCATGACGGAAAACGAAATCCTCGATATCTTTCGCAAATATTCAGCGCTTCTGGAAGGGCACTTCACGCTTTCCTCGGGTTTGCACAGCAATCGCTATGTGCAATGCGCGCTGGTGCTTCAGCATCCCCGCGTGGCAGAGCAGTTGTGCTCCGAGCTGGCTGCGAAGTTGCGTCACCTGGGCGCCGCCGTGGTGGCGGCGCCGGCGCTCGGGGGAGTATTGGTAGCGCACGAAGTGGCCCGCGCCCTGGGCACGCGCGCGCTCTTTACCGAGCGGCAGGAGGGCGCCATGACCCTGCGGCGAGGTTTCAGCCTTACGCCCGGCGAGCCCACGCTGGTGGTGGAAGACGTGATGACCACGGGGCTCTCCACGCGCGAGACGATTCAATGCGTTGAGCAGGCGGGCGGCAAGGTGGTGGGCGCCGGTGCGCTCATCGACCGCAGCGGCGGCAAAGCAGACCTGGGCCTGCCCCAGGCGGCGCTCGTCACGTTGCAGATTCAGAACTACAACCCGGCTGATTGCCCGCTGTGCCAAGCCGGAACCCCCGCCGTCAAACCGGGTAGCCGGACAAAGAAATAACTAGCGGCGTTACTACCGCGCTTTAGTGATTGAGGCAACGCGCGCAGGTCGGCGCTTCCCGGAGTCTTCCCTCCCGAGAAGCGCCCGACCCTTAGGATGAGACCGAAGGACGATAGGCTGGTGGAAAACAGGTCCGGGTACGGCGGGCCACGGCCCGACCGCGCGGCCCAACGGTCCGGCCGAGGATGGACATGCGGGACCGGATTGCGGCCTTCCGGACCGCTTCCCTAAGCGCTGGGGGCTTTCGCGAAGCTGCTGACAGCCTGGGCTTCGTCGTCGTAGACGTCGAAGACGGTATAGAGCTTCGTGATCTGCAATAGATCGTGAACCTTCTTCGTAAGGTTCAGGAGCTTTAACGCTCCGCCCTGCTTGGCGACGCCTGTGAAGCCGCTCACCAGTTCGCCGATCCCCGAACTGTCGATGTAGGTGACGTCCGCAAGGTTCAACAAAATCTTCTTGTTGCCTTTGCTCAGCTGGTCACGGATTATTTCCCGCAACTGCGTGCACCCTTCTCCGAGGGTGATCCTGCCGCTGACATCGACGACCGTCACCGAATCAACCTGTCGAATTGTGGCTTTCATGCTCACGGTCGGTTCCTCCTTGTTTAGGCTGAATTCCGGAGCTCAGGCGTTTCACCATCGTCACCTCGGTCCCCGAGTCGGCGATTTGCTCCACGCGAAATTCGTCCATGAAGCTCCGAATTAGAAATATTCCTCGCCCGGACACGTTCAGCAGATTCTCATCCGCAAGCGGATTGGGAATGCGCTGGGGATCGAAGCCGTTACCCTGGTCCCGGATGCGAATTTCCAGCCGGTCGCGATGGATTTGAAACCGCAACCAGACGCTCTTGCTGGAATCATTCTTGTTGCCGTGCCAGATCGCGTTGATTATTGACTCATGCACGGCCATCTCAATCCGATGCTGGTCTTCCTCACTAAATCCTGCCGTGCCTGCCACCCTGCGAGAAATCTCCTCCGCCACCTCAACATTCTTGAGGTCACTCTCCAGAGTCACTTCCACCACGCTGCTCTCAGGAGTCATAAGATACGGGAAGGACCGCTCGTCCCGCCTCTGAAATTAACCCAGGGGTGCGCGAAAGTCAACGCTATAGCGGCTGAGGGAGGTTTAGAACGCTTCCGCTACGAGCCGTCGCCGGGGCCGAAGATCCGCCAGCATTACGGCGGAGGACCCCACAACCCCCTCACCTCTTCGGAACCCAGGTGAACTCTCCCCAACTCGTCTGCCGCACCTGGCAGGTGTTGACGTCGAAATCTTTCAACTTCTCCGAGTGGCCGGAGATCTTTTCCGCGGAGAGCGAGTCCACCTCAAACCGCACCGTAAGATGGCAGACCTTCGTGTCTTTCCCGGCGGGCGCCCCGCGGACAGCAAAGAGCATGTTGAGGCTCGATGAGCCCACCCACTTTGCTCCCGACCGCCGGCATTCCGTGCGAATATAAACTCCCTGCTTGGCCGCAGCGGGGGGAATATTCACCCATTCAGCGCGAAAAACGTTATCCGTTAGTTCCACCCGGAAGTCGTGCTGGGAGGAGACGGAGTGCCAGAGCTTGGGAAGCTGGCCGCTCGCGCCCTTGCCCATGGCCGAGCTGGGTTTCGGCGGAGGGGTGGGCTGTTCGGCGGCCGCCGCAAGCTGCGGGATTGCCAAAAGGGCCACAACCACTATCATGACCAGGTGCCGTTGTATTTCTGGCGCTCTCAATGCGTCCTCCTGCCTGGGCGCTCGGCTCGCTCGATCCCCCCTGCCCTGCTGCACCAAGGCTCAAAGCTCTGCACAAGAGCGCACCATTCTACTCGGCCCTGCGAAGGCAAGCCACCAAAAAGCGTCGCGACATCCCGAAAAAAGGCAGGCCGGTGTACAATGCTGCCCGCCCCGGCGCCAACAACCGGAAGGAAAACCGAGGAAATAAAGGGAATCACCCCGACGCATCCGGAGGAGTCAGGCTATGCGAAAACTCACGCTTTTGGCTTTAGTTGCTGTCTCACTCGTGCTGGAGCGCCCGACGCCCGCAACCGCCGCGACACACGCTCTGTTGCCCGTTCCGGCTTCTGCGGAGTTTTCCTCGGGGGGCTTGCCTCTCGATGCGCATTTTGGTGTCTCCGTGCGCGGCTATTCGGATGCTCGCTTGCAGCGCGCCATTGACCGCGCCCTCCTGCGGATCGAGCGACGAACCGGGCTCACGCTTTCGCACGAACTTGCCAAGAACGCCGAGCCTGCGACTCTCATCGTCAGCGCGGCGGCCCCGGGCCAGGCCGTCCAGAACGTCGAGGAAGACGAATCCTACACACTGGAAGTAACACTGCAGCAGGCAACCTTGCGCGCTCCTTCGGTGGTCGGAATCCTGCGTGGCCTCGAAACCCTTCTGCAGCTTGTGGAAATCGGAAAGAGCGGCTATGTCCTCCAAACCGCCGTCATCAATGACAAGCCGCGCTTCCCTTGGCGCGGGTTGCTGATCGACCCCGCCCGGCATTTCCTGCCCATCGCGGTCGTCAAGCGCAACCTCGACGCCATGGCCATGGTGAAGCTCAACGTATTGCACTGGCATCTTTCGGACGATGAGGGCTTCTGCGTGGAGAGCCGGCGTTATCCGAGACTGCAGGAATACGGCTCGGATGGCCACTATTACACGCAGGACCAGATTCGCGAGATCGTGGCTTACGCCCGCGATAGGGGCATCCGCGTTGTACCGGAATTCGATTTGCCCGCGCACACGACCTCCTGGTTCGTCGGATATCCCCAATACGCGAGCGCTCCGGGACCCTACGCCATCGCCCGAACCACCTTCGACATCAAACTGCCGGCGTTTGATCCTACGCGCGAGGAAGTCTACGAATTTATCGAGGGCTTCATCGGCGAAATCAGTCCCCTTTTCCCCGACCCTTGTTGGCACATCGGAGGCGATGAGGTCAAGCCAGACCACTGGGACGCCAACCCCGCCATTCAGGCCTTCAAGGCGCAACACGGCTTTAAGGACAACGCGGCATTGCAAGCCTACTTCAACCAGAAGCTGATGGAAATCCTGACCCGGCACGGCAAGCAGATGATGGGCTGGGATGAGATTCTGCATCCCGGCCTGCCGCGCGAAACCGTCATCCAATCGTGGCGTGATGCCGCCTCGCTCGCCCAAGCGGCCCAGATGGGTTTCCGGGGGATTCTTTCCGAGGGCTACTACCTGGACTCGATGGATACGGCCGCGAAGCACTACGCCTCTGATCCGGTCCCGGAGGGCACCCACCTTGATGCTGTGCAGGCGGCGCGAATCCTGGGGGGCGAAGTCTGCGCGTGGGGCGAGTATGTGGATTCCGAGAACCTCGATTCTCGCATTTGGCCACGCACCGCAGCGATTGCGGAGCGGCTCTGGTCTCCTCGGGAGGTGACGGACGGAGCGGACATGTATCGCCGCCTCGATCGCATGAGCGTGCTGCTTGAGGAAACTGGCGTTACACACCTGTCGGGGCCGAGGGTGATGCTGCGTCGACTGGCTGGTTCCGAGAACATCGCCACATTGCAGGCGTTCCTGCGGCTTGTCGAGCCTTTAAGCGCAGACGACCGCTTTGACCAACCCGATCATCCCGACCGGCTGACACCGCTGGTGAGACTGCGCGACATCGCCATCCCTGACTCCCCGGGTCGTCGCGAAGTCGGGAGCATGGTAGACGGGCTTCTTCGGGACGCTCCGCGCTATGGCGCCTTCCGCGCCGACCTGGAGCGCGAATTCCGCGGGTGGCAGGAGCTTCCCGCAGCGCTCGCAGCCCTGAGTGCGCACGCGCCGTTGGTTCGAGACGCGGAACCTGCGGCCGCGAAGCTCGCGGATCTGGGCGGGGCGGGTCGAGAGGCACTCACCTACTTCACACGCGGCGAAACAGCGCCGCAGCAGTGGGTACAAAGCAAGCTCGCGCTGCTCGACGCGGCTGCCAAGCCGCAAGCAAACCTCCGTGTTGCCGTCGCACCAGCTCTGCGCAAGCTCATCCTGGCGGCGGCTAAGACAGATCCGCCGAGCCGGTAATTTCCGCGAGGATGCGGGCCGGCGCCCCTACCTTGACATTTCCCTGGGCCAAAGCCACACTTGCCGCCGGGGGTGGAAAGCCATGCGTGAAACCGTCATCATCGCTGCCTGCCGCACGGCCATCGGGAAATTTCAGGGTTCTCTTGCACCCTTTTCCGCCGTGGATTTGGGAGCCTTCGCAGTCCGCGAAGTGGTGCGGCGCGCGGGAATCGACCCCGCCCAAGTCGATGAAATCATCATGGGCAACGTGGTCGCGGCGGGACTCGGCCAGAATCCTGCGCGCCAGGCCGGACTGAAGGGCGGGCTCCACTCTCACGTCGCGGCATTGACCATTAACAAAGTGTGCGGCTCGGGCCTCAAGGCCGTAGCGCTGGCCGCCCAGGCCATTCAAAGTCAAAATGCTGAAATCGTGGTGGCGGGTGGCATGGAGTCGATGACCAACTGCCCATACCTTCTTCCACAGGCCCGCGCGGGGATGCGGCTGGGGCACGGCAAAGTGCTCGATTCCATGATTACCGACGGCCTGTGGGATGCCTACGAGGACTTCCACATGGGCATGACGGGTGAACTGGTAGCGGAGAAATACCATATCACGCGGCAGCGCCAGGATGAGTACGCAGTCGAAAGCCATCGCCGCACCATCGATGCCATCAAGAATGGCCGTTTCAAGGACGAGATTGTGCCCATCGCGATTCCTCAGAAAAAAGGGGAGCCCGTGCAGTTTGCGACTGACGAATCCCCCCGCGCGGATACTTCACTTGAAGCGCTCGCCAGGCTGCGGCCCGCTTTCAAGGCGGACGGCACCGTGACGGCTGGGAACGCTCCGGGCACGAACGACGGCGCGGCGGCGCTGGTCGTCACTTCGCTTGACAAGGCTCGCGCGTTGGGTAAGGAACCGATGGCCCGCGTTGTGGGTCAGGCGGTGAGCGGCGTTGAGCCCAAGTGGGTATTGATGGCGCCGGTGGACGCCGTGCGCATGTTACTCAAAAAGCACGACTGGAAGATCGAGGACGTGGACCTCTACGAGTTGAACGAGGCTTTCGCCGTTCAGGCCATCGCCGTGATGGAGCAGTTGGGACTCGAGTCAACCAAAACCAATGTGAACGGCGGCGCCGTGGCGCTAGGGCACCCCATCGGAGCCTCCGGCGCGCGCATCCTCGTGACGCTGCTTCACGAAATGGCCCGCCGCAACGCCAAGCGCGGCGTAGCCGCCCTGTGCCTGGGTGGGGGAAATGCCGTGGCGCTGGCGGTTGAGCGGTAGCGCGCCCACGATCTTGGCACGTGATGAGGGGTAGGAAGTGTCCGTGAGGTCAAGCTTCAGGATCGGGTTCGCAGTTTTTGTCCTATTGGCCGCTTACGTACCGGGAGCAGGGCGCGATGCGGCTTCCCCGCTTTCGCGCCCCATCAGCCACTTCAGCATCGGGAAGACAAGCGTGCTGGACGCGCTGTTTTGGCTTGGACGCGATGAACGGGTTTGTATTGGGATCGAGTTTTCAGGCAATGATTTGAGCAGGGATGTCCAGGTCGACGTGGATCAGAGCACGATTGGTGAAGTTGTGAAGAAGATTCTGGGTTCTTCTGACGCTTACCAGCTTTCCGTCTCAGACGGCGTCATCCTGATTCGTAAGAAGGGAGTGAACCCTCCAGCCTGGCTGGATCACCGGCTGCCGGAGCTCGAACTACCTAGAACGGAGCTGATGTGGGCCGACATCCGCCTCAGCATGGCGTTGGAGAGGGATCTGAGCCCCTCCTTACAGGGCTTCGCCGGAGATTCCCCTGGGACGGACCCTATCGACGAGGTGGGACCGTTCCACGAGCGAGAACAAACGGTTCGGCAGCTACTCATCAAGATTGCAGCTGCATCCCGGGGCGCAAGTTGGTTCCCATCCACCTATGGAGTTCGAGTTTCGTTTCCAGCATGTGTCAACCGCTTCTGGACCTTTGTCACGTACAGCGGGCAACCAGCGGCACGGCCCAAATAGAATCCCGGCGCGTCGAAGATCGCCCTCCAAGGGGGGAGGCGATGATGCGCGGCGGGTCCGAAGATTACTCAATCGCCAGATGGCCAAATCAAGCAACGACAGGATGGCTTTATGACCCAATTGGAAAATCGCCCAATCGCTGAATCGCCAAATCACTCAATGTCCACCGTTGGAGTCGTTGGCGCAGGCACGATGGGGCACGGCATTGCGCAGGTGATGGTGCGGGCCGGGCATCGCGTGCTTTTGCTCGATATTTCCCAGGACTTCGTCGAAGCGGGTGCGAAGAAGGTCGCAAAAGGGCTGCCCCGCGACGTCGAAAAGGCTCGCATGACGGCGGAAGAGCGCGAGCAGGCACTGGCGCGCCTCAGGGCTACGACCGTGGTTGCGGAGCTTGCCGCAGCCGACTTCATTATCGAGGCGGTGGCGGAGAAGTTGGTAATCTGGGACCGACCTTAGCCCTTACAAAGCAGGTCTGCGCCAGCCTGCCAGAAGTCTCGTGAGTTCGCGGGTCATCCTGGAGATGAGCAAGCGTAGCGCGACCTGTTCGGTAGGTCCGC